>CAZBWK010000030.1:0-37671 GCA_964495655.1 uncultured Prolixibacteraceae bacterium
TTCCGGCAAGTAACGTTGTGGGCCCTGAAGGAGGCCGGGAACTGGTTGAAAATACATTGAGTTTAATTAACTCTCTCTGGGAGGAAAAATAATATTTTAAATTAGATCAATTTTGCTAAGTTTGATAGCAATTTAACAAAACTATTGAAGCAAATATCAAAAATATCTGACTATGATCAAATCTTTATTGCTAACTCTCTGTTCTGTAATCCTTTTTATTCAAAATATATTCGGACTACAACTAAATCCGCAGGTTTCCGGAGAACTGAAGATACTGGTTCCTGCTGTTAATGAAGAAGCATACAGGATAGCAGGAGATGCTTTTTCTGATTTATGGGAGAAGGTAACAGGCCACAAGCCGGTTATTCATCAAATGAAAAACGATGAAATCAACCTTCCCGGAGGTGATGTTGTTCTTGTGGGTTCTGATGCTGTTAACCCGGTTGTTCATCACCTTATCCGTTCCGGAGAGATAGAAAACCTTGATATTCAGTACGGGAGCGATGATTACCGTATGATCTCTTTAAAAATTGGCAATTCCAATTGCCTTATTCTATCCGGAGGAAATGGCCGCTCTACTATCTATGCCGTATATGATTTTTTTAGCAGGCAGGCAGGGGTGGAGTATTTTTGGGACGGAGATATAATTCCCAGGCTGGATAATATTAGCATATCAGGAATAGATATTACGGAAAAGCCTCATTTTCAATATCGCGGACTTCGTTACTTTGCTCACCGCGGACTCCACAGGTTTCAGGCTGAGCACTGGGACCTTGAGGACTGGAAAAAGGAGATTGACTGGCTGATGAAGAAGCGGTTTAACCTTTTTATGCTTCGGACCGGTATTGATGATCTCTTCCAGAGAGCATTCCCTGAAGATGTGCCCTATCCGCCGGTTGACGGTCAGGACCCTGATGCTAAACAGCGCAGTTACGATGATCGTACATCGTTCTGGCCTCTTAAGTATCGGGGGGAGCTGCGGAAAGAGGTTTTGAAATATGCACGCGAGCGGGGACTGATACATCCGGAGGATATCGGAACTATTACTCATTGGTATTCACATACACCAGGCTCATTTTATGAAAATAAACCCGGATTCCCTGTTATTACAAATCAAAAGTCAGGCTATTCGCTGCCTACACAGGCTATCTGGGATATAGAAAAACAGGAGGCATGGGATGCTTACTGGAAACTGACGGAGACTCATATCAGCGAGTTTGGAGGCAAATCACCCCGGATGTTTCATACAATAGGCATGGCAGAGAGGGTGTTCGGACAAAGTGACCGTGAGAATATGCAAAGCAAACTTTATGTCTACCGGAAAACACAACAGCGGTTGCGTGAAAATTATCCTGATGCTCCTCTCCTTATCGGTAGCTGGGATTTCATCGGATGGCGATGGACTGACGAAGGTGTGCAAAACCTGATCAGGGAGTTCGATCCTGAAAAAACCATTTTGCTGGACTATACCGCAGATAAGGATGATAAGGTGACTTACCGTGACTGGGATGTTTATAAGAAATTCCCGTGGATATTCGGGATCTTCCATGGTTACGCAAAAAACAGTGATATCCATGAGGATTATAAAATCCTGACCCCCCGGCTTCAGGAGGTCACGGAGGATGAAAAGTGTATGGGACTGGTTATCTGGTCGGAAATTTCTCATAGCGATACTTATATGCTTGAATATCTGGCCGGTAACAGCTGGGATCCGTCAAGCCTCGAAATAGAAAAGGCTTCTGATTTGTATTGTAAAAAAAGGTATCCCCCGGAAATTGAGCAGGAAATGAAACAGGTGTGGAGCTCTTTCCTGAATGCATCACAAACATTACACTGGGGCTTTCAGGGTATTCCCTTCGGGGAGCCTCAGTTCAGGATGCTTACCAGCGGGGCTTTTATTAACCTGACCCCTGAGCATCTTGAAAAAATGGGGTCTGATCATCAGCGGATCTCTGAAGGTTTGCAGACTATACCGGAGATGCTTGAAAAATTATCTCTTCTGGCTGCAGAAAATTATGAAGATCAGTTATGGAAGCGCGATGCTATCGATATTGCCCGCACTATAGCCAACAGGGCTCTTTTTGCAACCCTCGCTCAAAGTGCTGTGAAAATGGAGGATTGGAGACATAAAAAAGCGGACAGGCCGGAGATTGTTAAACTCTCAAACCTTAGCAGGAAGATGCTGGCCTGCCTGAGTGACCTCCTGGCTATGTCAGATGACTATTCAATGACTGCAACACTGAAGAAGCTTTATGAAGCTGAAACAATAAATGGTGTGCCTCCTTTTGTGAACCCTCACACTGAACTGACACTGAAAGGGAATTCTGAAAATGGTTACTGCCGCAGTCATCATTATGAGCTGGTTGAGCATGTTTACCGTCCTGAAATGGAAATATACTGGGATTTTGTTCTGAAACGCATTAAGTCGGGCGACCGTTCGGAATGGAGACGTCCCCAGGAGTTTGCTGATCAGAAAAAAATTGTTGAGGATCGTTTTTATGATAAGCCCCTGACTGAAATGGCTCCGGCAGAATCCCGAAATGCCGCCAGGCTTGCAGAGATCATTAAGGAGCTGGGAGAACTGGTAGGACAATTTTTAAATTCCTGAATTTAAATTACCGATTATCATGACAGATAGAAGAAACTTTATCAAACAACTTTCAGCCGCCGGAGTGGCAGGCTGTATGCCGGGAGTATTTGCTGAAAAGTCCCTCTTTGCAGGGAACACCCTTCAGCAGGATGGTGAACCGGCAAAAAAGATCTGGGCATGCCTGATGCACCTTTCATTTAACTTTGCAGGCGGCATCCGCCATTGGGGCGGTATCCGCAAAGAGTTTGAACCCGACCAGAATGTATGGGACGGCGCAATAAAGAGGATGGCAGAGCGAGGTATAAACATGGTTCTGATAAACCTTGATGATTCAGTTCTCTGGCGCTCCCATCCGGAGATATCCCTTGAAAATTCATGGACACCGGAAAGGCTGCGTGAAGAACTTGCTAAAATAAGGAGCCATGGTATTGAACCGATACCTATGCTTAACTTTGCAGCCACCCATGATGCCTGGCTTGGTAAATATTCCAGAATGGTTTCCACAACTCCCTACTATAAGGTGTGCAAAGACCTTATTGCTGAGGCAATTGATATTTTTGACACACCCCGCTTTATCCATTTCGGCATGGATGAAGAGACCTACGGCCACCAACAGCATTTCGACTATATAGTAATACGTCAAAACGATCTTTGGTGGGGAGACCTCTATTTTTACATCACTGAGGCTGTGATAAGACGGGTAAGGCCATGGGTATGGTCTGATTATGTATGGCATAACCCTGATAAATTTTTTAAAATGATGCCTAAATCGGTTGTCCAGAGTAACTGGTACTACGGTGAGGAGTTTGATCCTGAAAAGACTCATGTCAAAGCTTATATCGATCTTGAAAGGGAGGGATACGACCAGGTGCCGACGGGGAGTTACCATGCCCGCCCTGGTGCTGATTTTCGTGCAACAAATGAAAAATCCATAGGCAACACAGTGGCTTTTTGCTCAAAACATATTCCTGACCAGAGACTGATGGGATTTTTGCAGACATTCTGGATGCCTACAACAGAAAGGTTCTCTCCTGTAATACTGAAAGCCATAGATCTTATAGGGGATGCAAAGGAGAGTTTTAAAATTCATAAAAAACAGTAAAATGAGTGTAAAAGAGACAGGGGTAAGTTATTACGGACTTAGTTACCCTGAACATGCAGAAAGAGATTTTAAGGAGATGATCCGCCATAACTGCAATGCTGTGGTTCTGGCACTCTCAGAATTTGATATTGATTTTTGGTTTCCAAACATCATAAAGGTTGCCAGGGTTGCAAAAGATCTTGGAATGAAGGTTTACCTTGATACCTGGGGTATTGGTAAATGGTTCGGGGGAGAGCCGCCAAGTAACTTTCTGACCAATAATCCGGGCAACCGTCAGGTCTCGGCCTTTACTGGCGAGCCTCTGGCAGCAGCCTGTTTTAACACGAAGGCTTTCAGGGATTACTTTTACGGTATCTGCACAAAGCTTGCCACAGAGGTGGAGGCAGACGGATTTTTTTGGGATGAGCCACATTATGCACTTCCCAAGAGTTATGCATCAATAACTGGCGGTCCCGGTGATGACTGGTCATGCCGCTGCCCTACATGCCAGGCTAAGTTCAAGGAACTCTACGGATATGAGATGCCTCGTATCATGACAAAGGAGGTCATAGCTTTCAGGGAGAACAATGCCCTGGAGATTTTGCAGCAAGCCTCGGCTATGATAAAAAAGATACGTCCCTCAAGTAAAATAACCTGCTGTGTCCATGCCACTATAAATACTTACTACGTGAAGGAGAACAGGGGTTACGACGACTGGGACAAGGTGTGCAGGACTAAGGAGTTTGATGTTTTCAGCACCACTATCCTGAATTACTCACTTCCGCGCAGCTATTTCAGATCGATAACCCAACGCACTGTGGATGCTGCAAAGAGGCATGGCAAAACAGCCCAGCGCTGGCTTATGAACTATTATAATGAGCCTGAAGATATAAAGGAGATAAAGGAGATCGTCCGCCTCTACAGTGACATGGGAGTGGAAAGCCTCTTTGCATGGACTTACCGGGGGGGTCACGGCACTGTCCTTGCCGCCCCTCATGCACTTGAGATGTGGGATATGCTGGGTGAGGCTTACGGTGAGGTTCTGGATGAAAGGTATAAGTTAAAACTATAATACCGGAGCTATTAAATTTATAATTGATTTATTTTCAAATAGTTACAAAATTAAAAACTCATGAATACTACAGATTTGGGATTTTTGGACAAGGCTGTTGATATCCTGAAAGAGGTCAGGGATAAACAGGCCGGCAACATTGATAAGGCTACTGACCTTATGGTTGGTGCCATTGAGCGCGATGA
Source organism: uncultured Prolixibacteraceae bacterium (assembly GCA_964495655.1). Lineage (GTDB taxonomy): Bacteria > Bacteroidota > Bacteroidia > Bacteroidales > Prolixibacteraceae > JAAYJR01. The sequence continues at coordinate 4,929 of CAZBWK010000030.1, forward strand.
GCTGATACATGTCTATGGCGGTGGAGGCCATACCACGATGGTCATGGGAGAGATGTTTTTCAGGGCAGGCGGACTGGCAAATATTAATCCCATAATGGAAACGGGGCTTTCAGTGTTTAACCAGGCCCTTAAATACCTGGAGCTGGAAAGGACTGTAAATTACGGGAGTGCCATAATGAAGTACTACCAGATCAAAGAGGGGGAAGTTCTGATAATTTTCCATAACATAGGCATTAATCCTGCGACAATTGATGCTGCCATGAAGGCAAAAGAGCAGGGTGCAAAGATCATCTCTGTAAGCTCCTCATACTGGCAGCGGGAGATGCCCCCCGATCATTTCATACGCCATCCCAACAAGATGAACCTGTTTGACCTCTCCGATGTGTGTATCGATGACTATAACCCGGTGGGTGACGCACTCCTTAAGATAGAGGGGTTGGGTACACCGTTTGCTCCGGTTTCAAATATTGTTGACTTTTATATAGCCCACTGGCTTGAGATTGACACTATCAGGAAATGTGTTGAAAAAGGGATTGACCCGCCGGTATGGTCAAGCGCCAACACCCCCGGGGGAGATGCCATCAATGCAAAATATGTTGAGAAATACAGGCCCAGGGTCAAATGTTTGTAGTAGTTTAAATTAATTATATGAACAAAATTGAAGAGGCCTTAAATGGCCTGTTGAAAAAATATGATGTACAGCCGGACAAGGCCCTGAATCTGTTGCCGGGCTGGGAATTCATTGGAAAAAAAATTCAGAATGGTGATGTCCCTCTTCTCACCTGGCGATCAAACCGTAAGTTCACTGAGCTGAAGAAGATTGTCTCTGCCCGGGTTATTGAGAATGTCTGCATGCTCAGGTTCAGCTGCTTTGGCAGCAGCGACACATGGAGCTTTGAGGCTTTATTGTACAGGGAGTTCGACCTTTGTGAATTTTTAAGCGGGGGTAGAATTATGTCGCTGCATGCAACTATTACGGCCGGACAGGCAGGTAATGTCATAGTAAGGCTTGATAATGGCATAATTGGAAGTGTAGAGGTTGGCACTCAGCTCCCTTCAGGACACAAAATGGTTGACCGCCATGAGATAATTGCCCGCAGGGGGGTTGCAAGTGACATTGTGGTTGACACCCAGGTACCGCAAAGCTCAATATATTCATATACAGACCAGGGACTTGAAACATATAAGGATGTTGATAATGAACTTTTTGGATTTGATGAATTGGAAGTCGAACATATAAGGTCAGCTTTCGAAGTGATGAAAAACCCGGAGATAACTCAGGAACTGATCCGTCAGCATAATCACCTGACAAACCTTGTAAAAACTGCCCTTGAGTCTGATTCACAAAACAGAAAGGTTGAGATAAAAGCGGTTGAACACTATTGAGGAGATAAAGAAGTAAGTGGAGTATAAGGGGTAACACCCCTTACAAAGATTAATTGAAATTAAATGTTTTACTAAGTTATATTCTATATGAGACCTGTTAAAATAGCAATATTATCACTTACTCACGGACACACCCGCAAATACTTTCAGACGCTGCATGAGAATCCCAACCTTGAGTGGGTTGCAGTATCTGCCGAATCGGAAAAGGTACGTGACATATTTTTAAGGAGTAATTACAATGTGCCCTGTTACATGAGCGATCAGGAGATGTTTGAGAAGCATCCCGGTATAGAGGCTGTGGTTATGGCTTCTGCCAATAACCGGCATATCGGCCAGGTAAGGGAGTGTGCAAAAAGGGGTATCCACATACTGAGCATGAAGATACCGACCTTCATGATGGATGAATATGATCAGATGATAAAACTTGTTGAGGAGTCAGGCATAGTGTGCCAGGTTGAACTGGAGATGCATTACAATCCTGTTGTTGCCCGTATAAAACAACTGTTCGAAAAAGAGTCCCTTGGCAGGACCAGTAGCATTAATGCAACCAATATCACCCTCTCGCCGGTTTGGGCATTCCCGTGGCAGGGTGTTCCTGAAGAGAGCTACGGTAAAAGAGTTCCATTGTGTGAAGGGGATCATCGTTTCAGGGGAGGCGCCCTGTGTGACCATCCCCACATTTTTGACATGATCCGCTGGCTTACAGGGAGCGATATTGAATATATCTATGCTGAGGCAGGGCCTAACATAAGGACAGACCTGGAGGTGGAGGATATTCTATTGGTAAACGGCAAGATGAAAAACGGGGTTAGCTTTTTACTTGACCCTTCATGGTCGAGGCTTGAGGAGAGGCTTGAAGTGCCTGGACCGGGTTGGGAAGTATTCCCTAAAAGGATGGAGGTGAACTTCACCATAAGCGGAGAGAAAGGGGTTATGCTGGCTGACTGCTTTGGCCCTAATGTTTACCATAACGGTGCGCCAAATGACAGGTACACGGTTCAGTATACCTATTTTGATGAATGGATAGGACTGATGGATGAATTTGTAAACTGCATCCGAAACAGAGCTGTTCCGAAGATAAACCTCAGGTGGCACAGAAAAACCATACAGGCGATCAATGCATGCTATGAGAGTATAGCTACCGGACAACCCGTCGGCTTCAGCCGACGGCAATGGATAAGGCTCCGATGATGGCAGCTATATTGTTCGATGCCTTATCCTTTGCCGTTCGCTTGAGCGAACGGAACCCTTGCAGCAGCAGGGTTTGGGTATATTAGCAGCGCCTTTTGTTCCTTATTTATAATAAATTATTAAATTTTAAATATATGAACCAAAAAGACAATAAGATCTGGGGCTGTTTTCTGCACCTGAGTTTTAACATGTGGGAGGATTTTATATCTCCTCACAGACCGTTCAGGGGATTCAGGCCACACCTGGAGTTAAGTGAACCACTCTATAATGAAGCTATTGATAAGATGGCAGAGGAGGGCATCAACCTGGTGGCTATCGAACTGGGTGATGCCGTGGAGTATGCATCTCATCCGGAGATAGCGGTGCATAATGCATGGAAACCGGAACGCCTCTTGAAGGAGGTCAAAAGGATTAAGTCACTCGGAATGGAACCTGTCCCTGCGCTCAATTTTTCTGCTGGCCATGATACATGGATGAGGGAGTACTCAAGAATGGTTTCAACAGATGAGTACTATAAGTTTTGTGCTGATATAATTGGGGAGTTGTGTGAAATCTTTGACAAGCCGCGTTTTTTTCATCTGGGACTCGATGAAGAGACTTATAGCCACCAGCGATACCAGAGTCATGTTACTATCAGGAAGAATGATGCCTGGTGGTCTGATTTTTATATCCTTATCGGAGAGGCCCTAAAACATGGTGCACGCCCGTGGATATGGCCTGATTATATGCTGTGGAATGAGCCTGACCAGTTTTACCGAAAAATGCCCGGGACTGTTATACAGAGTAACTGGTATTACGGAGAAACATTTGATCTTAACCAAAAGCATGTGAAGGCATATATCGATCTTGAAGAGCATAAATTTGACCAGATACCTACCGGAAGTTTTCATAATAACAACTTTAAAAGTATAGGCAATACAGTGAAATTTTGCACTGAACATATAGATGATTCACGGCTGTTAGGATTTTTACAGACTTTCTGGAAACCGACTATTGAGGAGTACAGGGAGCTGATACTGGGTGGAATAGGACTTATGGGCGAGGCCCGGAGGAATTATTATAATCAGGCGGGGAAATAACTGTAATTCATGGGACTGATCAGTATAGACTGGATAATAATTGTAATTTTCCTTGTTGTATTAACTGTCATCGGACTTATCACCAGCAGAAGCGGAGGAAAGGATTCGGCAAGTTTTTTTCTGTCTGGAAGAAATATGCCCTGGTGGATACTTGGCATCTCAATGGTGGCTACTACCTTTTCGCTGGGCACTCCTAACCTGATCACCGACATGGTTCGCTCGGGCGGTGTGGCAAGGAACTGGCTGTGGTGGTCCTTTCTTTTGTCAGGAATGCTGACTGTTTTTGTCTATGCCAAGCTGTGGAGCCGGTCAAAGGTGCTTACCGACCTCGAATTTTATGAGATTCGCTATAGCGGCAGGATGGCTGCAATATTAAGAGGGTTCAGGGCTGTCTACCTGGGCTTCTTTTTTAATGTGCTGATCCTGGCCAGTGCATCCCTCGCTTTCATTAAGGTAACGGCTATAATGACTGGTTTCGATCCGCTGACTGCTTTGATAATCGTGTCAGTAATTATTTTGGTTTACAGTACGATAGGTGGATTGAAATCTATTCTTTGGACTGACTTTTTTTTGTTTGTCTTTGCAATGTTCGGCGCTTTTGTTCCTGCTTACTATGCTGTTAAATCACCCGAAATAGGGGGATTGTCCAATTTTCTCAGCCATGATGCGGTAAGGGATAAACTGGATTTTTTACCTGATATCTCCGATCCTGTTATGTACGTTACAGTATTGATAATTCCCCTGACAATACAGTGGTGGGCTTCCTGGTACCCCGGTTCGGAGCCGGGGGGAGGCGGGTATATTGCCCAGCGGATGCTGTCGGCAAGGTCTGAGAAGCATGCTGTGGGAGCAACTCTCTTTTTTAACCTGCTGCACTATGCCGTGAGGCCATGGCCATGGATTATCGTGGGACTGGGATCGCTTATTATATTTCCGGACCTGAACTCTATGATAGTGCATTTTCATGATGTTCCTGCAAAATATATACATAATGATATTGCCTATCCGGTGATGCTTCGCCAGTTTTTACCTAACGGAATTCTGGGACTGGTAATAGCTTCTCTTGTCGCTGCTTATATGTCGACTGTCTCTACACAGATCAACTGGGGTGCGTCTTACCTGGTCAATGATTTTTATGCAAGATTTTTAAATCCCAAAGCTTCAGAAAAACAGAAGGTACTCGTCGGAAGATTATGGACTGTTATATTGATCGTTTTTTCAATGATCCTTGCTCTGTATCTCGAAAATGCACTTCAGGTATTTCAGTATATGCTTATGATAGGGGCGGGTACCGGACTGATCTATATCTTACGATGGTTCTGGTGGCGGATCAATGCCTGGTCTGAATTGTCGGCAATGGCCGGGGCCGCTGTTTTATCTGTGGCTGTTATCTTTTTTGAACAACAGTATATGATAAAAACCAGTCATGATGCCGTTATGATCTTTGGGTTTGAAATGGACCTTGCAATATGGGATGCCCTGAAATTTGTCTTTGTTGTTTTCCTTAATACAATAATATGGATCATTGTTACTTTGTTAACAAAACCATGCGACGAAGAGGTATTGAGGTCATTTTATGAAAGGACAAGGCCAGGGGGACCGGGATGGAGAGATATTTCCAAAAGCTTTTCAGGCAGAGATACCGGACATAAAGATTATAATCTGCCTGCCGGACTCGCATGTATGAGCCTGGGATGCCTGTCAATCTTCACTCTTCTTTTTGCTCTGGGCCATCTGATATACGGTAATTATCTCTATTTTTCCATTCTTTTGATAATAACTGCAATTTCTTCATTTTTTCTTTTTAAATTATGGGGAAAATTATTTGACTGAGAAAAAATAAATGACAATTTCCTGATTTATATAATGCATATTTTGTTCAGGATCAACAGAGATATTTAAAACATATTTTTCAATTAACTTTAAAACTTTCTACATGTCATGAGACTACTATTTTTTCTAATACTGACTGCTGCCGTCAGCTATAATGGTTTTGCACAGGCGAAACCGTGGCAGGAGACTGAAGAACAGAGAGATGAACGAATGGAGTGGTGGACTGATGCCCGTTTCGGGATGTTCATCCACTGGGGTATTTATTCAGAAGCAGCCCGCGGGGAGTGGGTCAAAACAGTCGAACGTATGTCGGAAGAGGAGTATCGTAAGTATTTCGATATCTTCTACCCTGACCTTTATGATCCTGCGGAGTGGGCTAAAGCTGCAAAAAAAGCCGGAATGAAGTATGTTATTATTACCTCCAAGCATCATGACGGTTTTTGCCTGTGGGATTCAAAGTATACAGATTATGATGTAGGAGGGACATCTTACGGTAAAGATCTTCTGAAACCATTTGTGGAGGCTTTCAGGAACGAGGGTTTGCGTGTGGGCTTTTACTACTCGGGGCCTGACTGGCATCATCCGAAGTATCCTATAAATCATGGAAGCCTTATACATCCGCTTCGGGATCATAAAGATGTCGATAAGCTGAATGAGGCGCGAAGTCTTAAGGAGTATACTGTCTATATGCAAAACCAGATCCGTGAATTGTTAACTGACTTTGGAACTATAGACCTGTTTTGGTCTGATTACGGAAGCGATGTTACAGTGGGAGGCGATGAAAATGTACTTGTTAACCTGATAAGGGGACTTCAGCCTAAGGTTATTATGAATGACCGCCTTTTCAGTCCTGACCTGCTCTCCGGCCGGGGCACCAAATGGGATTACCGCAGTCCGGAGCAGACAATGCCCATGAAAGGGGGTGTAATCATGGAGGGAGTGAAAGTACCCTGGGAAATTTGCCATACACTGAACGGATCATGGGGTTACAGCAGGAATGTGGGAGTCACTAACAGGCATGGCTGGAAAAGTAATGAGCAGCTTATTGCTTTGCTGATCGAGACTGTCAGTAAAGGTGGCAACCTGCTGTTAAATGTGGGCCCGACAGCAAGAGGGAAGTTCTGTAATAATACCATGGAACGGCTTGACGGCATAGGGGAGTGGATGGAGTACAACAGCCGGTCAATATATGGTTGCACAGAAGCCCCTGCAGAGTTTAAAGCACCTGATAACTGCCTGCTGACATATAATCCTGAGATGAACCGGTTGTATGTCCATATACTTAAATGGCCCGCCCGCCTTCTGCACTTCGATAAGTACTATGAAGGGAAAGTAAAACATGCCCGCTTTCTGCATGATGCCAGTGAACTGCAGTTTTCGGGAGGCACGGCTCACTGGGACTGGGTATGGACAGGTGACAGGGAGGCCAGGTCTGAGAGAACAGGCACTCTCGAAACAGTTCCGTTAATGCTCGAAATAGAGAAACCTGATGTTGAGATACCTGTAATTGAGTTGATATTGAAGCCTTAGTATGGTTTTTGACTGCCTTCTTGTTAATATAGCGGATTCAGACAAAGGATAATTTTAATTTTGTAATGTTGGCATGAATAAAATTCAAAAACTGATAATTCCCGGATTGATGCTGCTTGTAGCAATTCAATCATGCCATGAAAAAAATGATTCTCACAAGCGAGATCTGATCTTATGGTATGATAAGCCCGCAGAAGAGTGGGTGGAGGCTCTTCCTGTGGGTAACGGACGAATGGGGGCAATGATATTCGGAGGTACAGATAGTGAGTACTTACAACTTAATGAAGAGTCGATATGGACAGGCGGTCCTGTTGAACGTGCCAATCCTGAGGCTTTGGAAAACCTTGAAAAAGTGCGGCAGCTTCTGTTTGAAGGAAAATATGCAGAAGGTGAGAAGCTCGCACAGGAGAAAATCATGGGACTGAGGCTGGAAAAGGGAGAACACACTTACCAGACATTAGGCGATCTGTATATTGATTTTGAGGGGATCGGAGATGTTACCGGTTATAAACGAAGCCTTGACCTGCGGAGTGCCATTGCCATGACAGAATTTGAATCCGGCGGCATAAGGTATGTTCGTGAGGTGTTCGCCTCTGCACCGGGTGATCTTATTATTGTCAGGCTGTCTGCTTCCGGAGGAGGAAAGATGAACTTTTCAGTCAGGCTCGAGCGTCCCGGCAACGCAGAGACAGTTAAAGCAGAAGGTAATAAACTTAAAATGACCGGATTTGCTGAGCACAACGGCAGAGGCACCCGTTTTGCATCTGTTGCCGCACTTTATTCATCTGACGGAGATATAAGCAGCAATGGTAACTCGCTGGTAATCAAAAATGCCGGTGAGGCAGAGATCAGGATATCGGCCAGGACCGACTACAGGGGAATCGACGAAGCAGCTGTTGCGGCTGCTGATATAGAAAAGTCGGCCGGCGTCAGGTTTAAGAAATTGAAAGATGACCATATTGCAGATTATGAAAAACTTTTCAGCCGCGTTGACCTCGACCTGGGTGGTGATGATCCTCTTTATATCCCGACAGATCAACGGTTAAAAAAGGTTATCGGGGGTGAGCACGACCCTTACCTTACCATGCTCTACTTTCAGTTTGGCAGGTATCTGCTGATAAGCTCCTCAAGGCCGGGAACACTTCCGGCTAACCTGCAGGGTATATGGGAGCCAACTCTGTCACCTCCCTGGAATGCCGACTACCATATTAATATCAATATCCAGATGAATTACTGGCCTGCCCTGGTCACTAACCTGGCAGAGTGCCAGGAGCCTTTTTTTGAGTTTGTCGACCGACTGAGGGACAGGGGCAGGGTCACTGCTAAAAAGGTTTACGGATGCAGGGGCTTCGTTGCACACCATACAACCGATGCATGGCTGTTTACCGATCCTGTGGGTATGGCTGTCTACGGCATGTGGCCTCTCGGGGCCGCCTGGTGTTCGGATCATTTCCGGGAGCATTATGACTTTACGGGCGACACTCTTTTTCTAAGAGAGAAGGGGTACCCTGTGCTTAAAGATGCTGCACTCTTTTTTGTTGACTTCCTGGTGGAGGATCCTAATACCGGACTGCTTGTTTCGGGACCGGGTATCTCTCCCGAGAATAGTTTTATTGCTCCCGACGGCACAAAAGCCTCTGTATGCATGGGACCGGCAATGGATCATCAGATAATAAGGGAACTGTTCAATAACTGCATGACAGCTTCTGATATTTTAGATGCTGACCGGCAATTTGCCGACACCCTGAGGTCTATGCTGCAAAAACTTACTCCCTCACAAACCGGATCCGACGGCCGCATACTGGAATGGTCAGAAGAGCTGCCGGAGGCAGAGCCCGGTCACAGACATATGTCGCACCTTTATGCTCTCTACCCCGGAGAAGAGTTTACAAACCCGCAGGATCCGAAATGGAAGGAGGCTGCACGAAAGTCAATCGCCTTCCGGCTGGCTCATGGTGGCGGACATACAGGGTGGAGCAGGGCCTGGATTATAAACTTTTTTGCACGACTGGATGACGGTGAAAAAGCATTTGAGAATTTGCAGGCTCTCTTTGCCAAATCAACCCACCCGAACCTGTTCGATAACCATCCGCCATTTCAGATTGACGGTAATTTTGGAGCTGCAGCAGGGATAGCAGAGATGCTTTTGCAGAGCCATAACGGAGTACTTAGAATACTTCCGGCACTTCCTGGGAAGTGGAAAAGCGGGAAAGTCAGTGGACTGCGTGCGCGTGGCGGCTTTGAGGTGGATACAGAGTGGGAGGGGAATGAACTGAAAAAGCTGAATATAACATCTTTACTTGGTAATCCCTGTGTTGTTATGTATAAAGACAGGGTTGAGAAGTTTGAAACAGAAAAGGGGCAGGGAATAACCCTTGGCCCGGATCTGCAACCATTGTAATTGACAGAAGATATGGGAAACCCGGATATTTTTCCTTATTTTAGACTCGCAACAGCTAAAAGCCTGATTGGATTAAAGAGGATTATAAATGAATATATTTATGAATACTAAGCAACTGATTTACTTAATAAATTTTTGTATGATGGTCATGTTGATGTCACGCTGTACACAGCAAAATTATGACATTGTAATTAAGAATGGTACTGTTTATGACGGCAAGGGAGGTGAAGCCTGTAAAGCAGATATTGGAATCACTGACGGCGTAATAATGGGTATAGGCAAAAATTTGTCCGCCGGAAACGGCTCTGTTATTGATGCTTCCGGCATGATCATAGCCCCTGGATTCATTGATATTCATACCCATTGCGACGGACAGGTACTGGATGAGGGAATGAACAGTCTGAAAAATTATCTTATGCAGGGTGTGACCACGGTTGTTACAGGCAATTGCGGTGACGGGAACTGGGATATTGACCAATTTTTCAGGCGGCTTGACGCAATGGGTACAGGGACAAATATTGTGCATCTGGCGGGCCATAATTATATAAGAAATAAAGTTATGGGTATGGATGACCGCGATCCGACAGAAGCTGAACTGGAAGAGATGAAAAAGCTCGTGCGGACTGCAATGGAAGGTGGTGCCGCAGGTATGTCTACAGGATTGTTTTATACTCCCGGGACTTACTCGAAGACTTCTGAGATCGTTGAGCTGGCGGAAGTTGTTAAAGAATATGGAGGTATTTATGCCACTCATCTGAGAGATGAGAGTGATTATAATATTGGACTGGAAGAAGCTGTCCGGGAGGCTGTCCTTATTGGTGAACAGTCGGGCGTCAGAGTGCAGATTTCTCACATTAAGGCTTTGGGTAAGCCGGTATGGGGTATGTCAGGAAAAATTTGCAGTATCATCGAAGAGGCCAGGGACAGAGGTGTCACCATTTTTGCCGACCAGTATCCGTATAATGCCTCCAGCACAGGACTCGCTTCTGCTATTGTGCCGTCGTGGGTGAGAGCCGGCGGTATGATGAGAGCCAACCTTTCCGACGGGGGAAAGCTGCCGGAAATAAAAAAAGAGATCGAAGAGAACATAGAACGAAGAGGAGGGCCTGAATCGCTGGTAATTGTCTCATATCCCAAGGATAACCGCTTCGACGGGAAGAACCTGGCAGAGATAAGCGCCCTGAAAGATATGCCGGTGGTGGAAACAGCTATTGCCCTTATCCTGGAGGACTCTCCTTCGATCATCTCCTTTAATATGAAATACTCTGATATTGCAACCTTTATGCAAAAGGATTATGTGATGACCTGCTCTGACGGTCATATAGAGGCGCCTGGTGATAATAAACCCCATCCCCGCAATTACGGGACATTCACCCGCAAGATACGGAAGTATGTCCTTGAGGATGAACTGATAACTATGGAGCATGCTATAAGGGCAGCTACTTCGCTGCCTGCAGAGATGATCGGACTGTCAAACCGCGGATCTCTTGAAGAAGGTAAAATTGCTGACATAGTCATTTTTGATCCCGGGTCAATACGTGATAACGCCACGTTTGATTATCCCCATCAGTATAGCAGCGGTATCCAATACCTGCTGGTTAACGGCGAAGTTGTTATAGATGACGGAAAATATAACGGCAAACTGGCGGGTAATGCTCTCAGACTGCCGGATTTATAGTCTGATTTCTGAAAAGGCCGGGCCCGGCTTACAAGTTGGAAATTATTTAAAGACAGCTTCAATATCAGTTTTTCACTCTCTTGAATCTGAATAGCTTAAGTATCCAGTTTGGCAGTGGGTGATGGCCCCGCTTCCTGAAGTCGATAAACCAGTTTAACTTTTTGAGTATTGGTATTTTATGCGTTTCAACAAACTCTATGAGAGTCCCTTCAGGCGCCTTGATATATGCGAAATTACCTGCCGCCTCTCCCATATCGAAAGTATCCTTTGCCATAGTGCTGTCTACAGTGAAAGGATACCCCATACTTTTAACCTCCTCTCTCAACTGTTGCAGTCCGTTGACATCAAAGCAGATATGGATAAATCCGGGATCACCCCATATGCGGCCTTCATAAATATCACGTGGTGTGCGGTCAAGTGTCTCAATAAGTTCAACCGATGAGGTTCCGAAAAATTTACTGAAGGCGCCGCTCTTAACGTCAGTATGCTGAAGCAGAACCCTTCTGAAATCCCCTTTCCCTCCCGGTAACCCTTCAAAGTCATCAAAGCTCCCGGAAGTGTCATAAACTACCTCGTCGTAACGGAGGAGATCCCTGTAAATTTTCAGGCTTTCCTCCATATCTTTCACTCCTATAACAGCACCATTGACTCCTCCGCTTACCGATTTCTCTTTTCTGAATACCTCTCTTTCAACATTGATCTCCCAGATATTTCCGAATTTATCTGTCAGATAGAAGTGGTCTGTTCCGGCAGGGTTTTTCTTAACCGGTGTCAGGAGATCAAGTCCTGAGTTTTTGAACTTTGAATATGCAGTATCGATATCATCTGTTTTTATCCTGCCGATATTTATTCCCATATCGCCCAGCAGAATGTCAAAGACCGGTGGTTCAGGCTTTTTCCCTTTGTGTTGCCATATCTCAAATCCGCCGCCGCCGCGCATGTTAAGTGCAAGCACTGCATGCCGGGCTCTTGGCTTTCCTCCGGTATGTGGCAGCATCAACTCTGCAACAGCTTCATCCTCGAACATACGTATATCCATAGAAAAATGCTCGCGGTACCATCTCCACGCTTCGTGAAAGTCAGCAACACCTACACCTAACTGTTGAATCCCGTTTATTTTTACAGACATATGTATATAATTTTTTGTAAATATATTATAAAGGTTTGACTTTTGAAGAAAGATGATAATAAAGGAACGGAAAAAACCTGCGTATGTGTATCATTAGAAGGTCAATACTTCCAACTAAAATCTCTTTTTTCTCTCTTCCAAGCTTTTTGCAAATGATTTTTGCAGCCTTCCCGGCACTCATTCCTTTGTCTTGTCCCTCATCCATCTTCCCGTGTTTATTGCCGTTTTTGTCGAGAGCATTAAGTGATATGTTAGTTTTTATCCTTCCGGGAATTATCATTGATACACGTATGTTATTGCTTACATTCTCGGCCCGTAAGCTCTCAAAGAAACCGTGGAGGGCATGTTTTGATGCAGAATAGGCTGACCGGTAGGGGAATCCTAATTTACCCACGATACTTGATGTGGCAGCAATATGGCCGCCACCCTTTTTGATCATGACAGGTAAAACTGCTTTTGTCAGGGCAACTGTTCCGAAAAAATTCACTTCGAATATCTTACGGTCGACGTGCAGGGGGGTGTCAGTAACGAAAGACCTCTGACTGATACCACCGAAGTGATAAAGGCAGTCAATTCGTTCTTCTGTTCTTAATACCTCGTCTGCCGCTGACATTATTGACTTTTCATCCAGGAGGTCAAATCGGACAGTGCGGACAGAACAGCCATTGCTATTGCATATTCCGGCAACTTGATTCAGTTCATCGCTGTTCCTTCCTGACAGGATCAACCGGGTGTCGAATTGCGATAATTCAAGTGCGACGGCCCTTCCAATACCCGATGATGCCCCTGTTATCCAAATTGTTTTTCCGGCAAAATCCATGATCGGCATATTTAAATTCCGCTGAAAATTATGAATTTTATGAAACATACAGACAATTCTGATCAATATTTTAAGATTATTGCTAAATTGTGCCGGCTGTTGCCGGTTCAGGCTGACAGCTACTGATGGCTATCTTGAATTAATTGTTCTAATTCTATAATAAATATTTATGTACAGGTTGAAATTTATTTTAGCGCTATTTATTATCTGTTGTTTTTCGTGCAGAACCGAAGAGTTGGCATGGCCTCAGCCTACGCAGGAATCGAGGCCCTGGACCCGTTGGTGGTGGATGGGTAACGCTGTTGATAAAGAGAATATTAAGCGTGAACTAAGGGAGATGGCAGATGTGGGGATCGGCGGAGTAGAGGTAACTTCTATTTATGGCGTTAAAGGGGAGGAGGAACGGTTTATTGAATATCTCTCACCTCAATTTACAGAGATACTTCAATTTACTATCGAAGAGGCAGCTAAACTGGGAATGGGAGTTGACCTGCCCCCAGGCAGCGGATGGCGTTGCGGAGGGCCTTTTGTGCCTGAAGAGAAGGGACTCTGGTCATTGCAACTAAATAAATTTGATGTTAAAAAGGGACAGAAATGGGCGTTGCCACATGATATCACAGGAGCATCTGTAATGTTATTTAAAGGTGTGGATGGCAAAAAAACAGTTCTTGGTCCCGGAGATAACCATATACCTGAAACTGATGGTGTGATATATGTTGCCGGAAGGATAAAGAACAGCGATAAGGTTAAAAGAGCTTCCATAGGAGGTGAAGGATGGGCAATAGATACATTCAATGAAGACATTACTAACTGGTATCTGGATGAATTCTCTAAAAGGCTTGGGATCGATAAAGGACTGATAAGGTGTTACTTCCACGATTCATTCGAGTATACGGGTGACTTTACAAATAACTTCAGAGAAGAATTCAGGAGCAGAAGAGGTTATGATTTTGCCGGTTACCTCGATGCACTGGCAGGTGATTGCCGGGAGACCGGGGCACGTATAAAGTCAGATTACAGGGAGACGCTGGCTGATCTGGTGCTTGAATCTTTTATTCAGCCTATGACAGAGTGGGCCCACAGAAATGGCAGCATGAACCGTAACCAGGCACACGGCTCTCCGGGTAATATACTTGATCTTTATGCAGCGTGTGATATACCCGAAACGGAGATTTACGATACTGTCGCCCATGGCAGGCCTAATACATTTGTTAATAAGTTTGCATCATCAGCAGCTCATGTAACCGGACAAAAACTGATATCTTCTGAAAGTTTTACGTGGCTGAACGGCCACTGGACTGTGACAACATCAGATATGGTCAGGGCAACTAACAGGTTTTTACTTGCAGGTATAAACCATATGTTTTTTCATGGTACATGTTACTCACCTGCTGATGCAGAATGGCCCGGGTGGCTGTTCTATGCCGCTACCCAGGTCAATAACCGCAATCCATTGTGGCGCGAACTGCCTGCACTGTTTAAATATATTGAAAGATGCCAGACTGTGATGCAGTCATCAACTCCCCAAAACGACCTGCTGGTATACTGGCCATATTATGATGTTGCTGCAGGTGAGGGCAGGATCTTTAATCATATCGGGGTTCACAACGAATCGGTTTGGTTCGGTGAGGAGCCGGTGGCCGGATTGTCAGAAGAGCTGGTAAGCGCAGGTTATACCTTTGATTTTATATCTGATAAGCAGTTGTCAGACTGTAAAATTGAAGGGGGAAGGATCATCACTTCAGGGGGTGCAGAATACAAAGCACTTATTGTGCCAAAAACCAAATATATTCCGGTTAATACAATGGCTCACTGCAGCCGGTTGTTATCAGGCGGTGCAACCCTGCTGTTCGACCAGTCATTGCCTGAGAGTGTGCCCGGGTTAAATGATCTTCAGAACAGAGAGAAAACCCTTGACGAGATCAAAAGATCAATTGATAAGGAAAATGCGGGTGATGCGGTCGGGCTTCTTAACAGTTCAGGAATACCTGGCGAACGCGCTCTTTCAGAAAAGGGTTTTGATTTTACAAAGATGAAGATGGACGGTAATGAGTGGTATATGGTTTTTAATTGTAATGTTATGGCTGTTGATGAATATGTAAAACTGAACTCTGTATCCCGTAATTATATATTTTTCTCGCCCATGAGCGGTGCAATAACCCGGGCAGCTGCCTCAACAGATGGAGTCCGTATTCAACTTGAACCTGAAGAGGTGGTTTTTATTATGTGCTGCAACAGCCGGGTTGATGTTCCTGACCATACCTATTACGACAACAGCATAAAAAAAGAGATCGACGGATTGTGGAAAATAAGCTTTCTTGAAGGAGGGCCTGTTTTCCCGGGTGATATTTCATCTCCTGTACTTAAGTCATGGACAGAAACGGGTGATGAGGAAACTAAAAGGTTTGCCGGAACAGCCAGGTATTCGGTGGAGTTTGATTTAGATGATAAAGTAACTACTGCTTTTCTTGACCTGGGAGATGTACGTGACTGTGCCAGGGTGAAATTGAACGGTAAGGATTATGGCGCTCTGTTAGGGCCTGCTTATAAGGTAAGGGTGGATAACCTTGTACAGGGAAAGAACAGTCTGGAGGTTGAGGTTACCAATGTTGCCGCTAACCGTATCCGCGACCTTGACCAAAGAGGTGTTGGCTGGAAGAAATTTTATGATATTAATTTTATAAGTTTGGGGATCGGTCTTTTTGATGCCTCCGGCTGGGAAATATGCGATGCGGGACTGCTTGGGCCGGTGACAATGAATTACCAGGGGTTATGAGGTGGTTATAGTGCCCTCTGATCCGTCGGCTGAAGCCGACGGCAAGGGATAAGGCCAGATATAGCTGTCTGCATGTTCAAATCCTTATCCTTTGCCGTTCGCTTGAGCGAACGGATTTAAAATTGAAAAATTTAAAAAATTATATTCAAATGGAACGAACGGATAAATGAGTTCTTAAATTCTTAATTTGCTTATTTTGATAAATTATAAAATTTTAAACAGATGAAAAAAGTTGTTGTTTCCAAAAAAATATTAGTGCCGTTTATTCTGATAACCAGCTTATTCGCATTATGGGGATTTGCAAATGATATTACAAACCCTATGGTGGCGGCATTCAGGACTATTATGGAGATATCTAATGTCAGGGCAGCGCTGGTGCAGTTTGCCTTTTACGGAGGATACGCTACCATGGCCATTCCCGCTGCACTGTTTATCAAAAAATTCAGCTATAAAAAGGGAATATTAATGGGACTTGGACTCTATGCTGTGGGGGCTTTGATGTTTTACCCTGCTGCCCGGTTTGAGATATTCGAATTTTTTTTGGTGTCATTATATATTCTGACATTCGGACTTGCATTTCTGGAAACTACAGCTAATCCCTATATCCTGTCTATGGGAGATCCTGAAACTGCCACGCGCAGGCTTAACCTGGCCCAGTCATTTAATCCCATGGGATCACTGATGGGTATGTTCGTAGCATCTAATTTTATTCTCTCACATCTGGAGTCTGATAAAAGAGATGCTTCCGGAGAACTAATATTCAATACTCTGAGTGAAGCAGAGAAAGCAGTTATCAGGACCAACGACCTGGCAGTTATAAGGAATCCTTATATTATACTTGGGTTTGTGGTTATTGTAATGTTTATCATTATCTATCTTTCTAAGATGCCTGTTCGCGAAAATGCCAATCATACGATACGCTTCAGAGACTCCTTTGCCCGTTTGTTCAGCAATATAAGATACAGGGAAGGTGTAATAGCACAGGTGTTCTATGTGGGAGCCCAGATAATGTGCTGGACATTTATAATACATTATGCTGATAATCTTGGAATTCCAAAGGCGACAGCACAGAATTACAATATTGTGGCAATGGTGCTTTTCCTTTCAAGCAGGTTTATCAGTACAATGCTTATGAAGTATCTGAATGCCAGGCTTTTGCTGATGTTGTTCGGGATAGGGGGTATCCTTACAACAACAGGCGTTATATTTATTCAGGGCATGGGTGGGCTCTACCTGCTCATCGCAACGTCTGCATTTATGTCGCTTATGTTTCCTACAATATATGGAATTGCACTCGAAGGACTGGGAGATGATTCTACTCTGGGGGCTGCAGGATTGGTGATGGCTATTGTCGGAGGCGCACTGATGCCTCCCCTGCAGGGTGCAATAATTGATTTGGGCAGGGTAGGCTGGCTGCCGGCAGTGAATGCTTCATTCATACTTCCGCTAATCAGCTTTGTGGTAATAGCTGTCTATGGGTACAGAACATTGAAGGTGCATAAATGACAGATATGAAATCGCGCTGGAATGAATTTCCCTTCAAGCCGGGGAGGTTTCCTTTTTTTTATGGATGGGTGATCCTGTTTGCTTCTGTTGCAGGAGTTTTAGTGAGCGCCCCCGGACAAACAGTCGGTGTGTCGACCTTCACCGACTATCTGATAGAAAACATTGGTCTCAACAGGAACCAGATTAGTACATCTTATATGATCGGTACAATTGCCAGTTCTCTCATACTTACATGGGCAGGAAGGATGTACGATAAGTACGGGGCGAGGTGGACAGCCATGGCCTCCTCATTGCTGCTGGCATTTGTCCTTCTGTGTTTAAGTCAGTCAGACCGGTTAATCCGCTTTTTTGTTAGTGATAAAAATTCAGATCTGTATACAGGCGTCGCTGTAGTGGTTATGATACTCCTTTTTTTTATACTGCGCTTTTCAGGACAGGGAGTCCTTACAATGGTCTCACGAAATATGCTTATGAAATGGTTTGTGGCGCGCAGAGGTATCGTCAATGGTTTGTTGTCGGTGTTCGTAGCGCTGGGATTTTCGGTAGCTCCATTGTTGTTCGACGGATTGATACAGTCAACCTCCTGGAGACACGCCTGGCTCCTGATGGGAGTATTCACAGGGATCATCTTTACCATATTCGTATTTGTCTTTTTCCGGGATAATCCTGAAGAGTCAGGTCTGCTGCCTGACGGCGAAAAGCATGGTCACCGCGAACGCCATGTCACAATAAAAGCCTTTAAGCAATATAAATTAAATGAAGCCCGAAAAACTTTGAGTTTTTGGCTTTATGCCCTTACCCTGGCTGTTTGTACCTTATATGTAACTGCTTTTACATTTCACCTGATATCACTATTCGAAATGGCCGGACTAAGCCGTGAAAAAGCCCTGGGTATTTTTATTCCGGTGTCTGTTATTTCAGTGTTTGTTTCACTGGCCGGAGGGTGGCTGTGCGACAGGATAAAGCTGAAGTACCTTTTAGTCGTGGCAATGGCCGGAGAGCTGATTGCCCTGATATCACTGGGTTATCTTAATGACGGATTTTTCTATTACAGCTTTATTATCGGACATGGTATTATCGGAGGGTTGTTTAACGTATTGATGACTGTTACATGGCCCCGCTTTTACGGACAGAAACATCTGGGGAGTATTAGCGGATTTGTTATGTCTCTCGTAGTGTTTTCAAGTGCACTGGGACCGGTAATCTACAGCCTTTCGTTATCCCGCTCGGGAAGCTATAATTATGCATCCCTGGTATTAGCCGCATTAATGGTAATAATGCTGGCTTTCAGTTTTAAGGGTGATAATCCGCAGGATAAATTCGAAAATGAAGATTCTTTTGATTAGTTTTGGGTGTTATAAAATTTTAAACAGATGAAACAATTTGTCATTATAAATTTTTTAATTGCAGCAGTATTTTTAACTGCCTGTAAAACAACACCTCCGACAGGGGAGTGGGAATCACTTTTTGATGGTCAAACATTAAATGGCTGGAGAAAGTCAGCCGAAAATCCTGAAAGTCTCTCGGTGGAGGACGGTGCTATTAAGTGCTCGGGTCCCAGGGCCCACCTGTTCTGTGAAGATGAATTTGAAAATTTCGAGTTAGAAGCCGATATAAAAACTCTTGAAAAGGCAAACTCAGGGATATTCATTCATACTTCTTACAAGAAAGAAGGGTGGCCTCATCTTGGGTACGAGATCCAGGTAAACAACTCATACCGCGGTTCGGAGAAAAATCCCGAACGGCGCAAGACCGGTAGTATATATAACATACGTAACATATACTATCCCCTGGCAAATGACAATGAATGGTTTAAGATGCGTATCAGAGTTTCGGGGAATCATATTGAGGTGTTTGTGAATGATGTGAAGGTGAATGAGTATATAGAACCGACTGATCCCTGGAGGCCTGAGGGAGGTGAAGGTATCTGCCTGGGTAAAGGAACCATCGCTTTACAGGCACATGACCCCGGAAGTACCACATACTATAAAAATATAAGAGTGAAAAGGCTTCCCGAAGCGGAAAGAAAAAGTCCGGAAGTTGATAAGGAGTGGGATACCCTGGTCACGAAGCTGATGAAAGCCGGATATCCACTTATTGATTACCATGTCCACCTGAAGGGAGAGTTAACAGCCGAAGATGTGGTGAAGAACTCACAACGACTGGGTATTAATTATGGTATTGCCCCTAACTGCGGACTATATTTTCCGGTAACCAATGATTCATCATTACATGCCTATCTCGATAAGGTCAGCAGCTTACCTGTTTTTAAAGGTATGCAGGCTGAGGGCAGGGAGTGGATCACACTTTTCTCACCCGAAGCAGTTGCAAGATTCGACTATGTATTTACTGATGTAATGACCTTTACCGACTACAAGGGAAGGCGCAACCGTATATGGATCCCTGAGGAAGTGTGGGTAGACGATAAACAGCAGTTCATGGATCAGATGGTTGAAAAGATTGAAGCAGTATTCTCACAGGAGCCTGTGGATATTTATGTGAATCCTACAGTTTTACCGGAGGTGATAGCCGGTGAGTATGAATCCTTATGGACCGAAGAGAGGATCAAAAAAGTAATTAAGGTGTTGGTTGATAACAATATAGCCCTTGAGATAAATGCCAGGTATAAAGTGCCTGATGCCAGAATGATCAAAATGGCTAAAGAGGCGGGAGTGAAATTCACATTCGGCACCAATAACACAGGAGATGACCTGGGACGGCTTGAGTATTGTCTTCAGATGATCGAAGAGTGCAGGCTTACCCCGAATGATATGTTCGAGATCAGGCCGGATGATCAGAAACCGGTAAAAGTAAAAGGATTGCCATCAAAAATCACCGGTTGACATTTTTGAACGCTGATATTTCGATACAAAATTCCTGAATGAGTCCGGTTTTTTTGAAAAATATTACCATAAACAGTGCATGGCAGCCATTTTTAACAAGGTCAAATACCGACTTGCTTAAAAAGATCGGGTCGCAGGTGATCATACATCCATTTACACCAGATGCCGACAGGGTTCTGAGGTTTTTAGAGTTTCCCCTGGACTCGGCAAAGATAATTATACTCGGCCAGGATCCCTATCCGCAGAAGGGAGCAGCTACAGGACGTGCCTTTGAAGTAGGGAACCTCAGTTCGTGGGATCAGAGTTTTCGGAATATATCTTTAAAAAATATTTTAAGGGCTGTATATAAGGCATATACAGGAGAAGTGATCAATTATACCGGACTGAAAAAGAGATTGGCATCAGACTTTCCGGTGTTGCCTCCGGGTGAGTTGTTTACCCATTGGGAAAAACAGGGTGTTTTGTTGTTGAACACATCATTCACCTGTGAACCCGGAAACCCGGGAAGTCACAGGAGCCTTTGGAATACCTTCACAGTCAGATTGCTGAGTTTTATAAACGAACAAGCAGGCAATGCTGTCTGGTTTCTTTGGGGTAAACATGCCACCGAAGCATCAGGTCATCTGAAATTAAAAAATCATATAACTGTTATGCACCCGATGATGTGCTTTAATAAACCATCGAGGCGAACAGATTTTCTGTATGGAGAGGTAAACTGCTTTGAAAGGTTTGCAGATGCGATAGACTGGACCGGTTACAATCCTCCGGGTGTCAACGTAAATAACCCGTTTCAGCTTAATTCCTAAATGTAGAAATGTGGTAAATCCAGATAGTCTTTAAAAATACCCTTTTTTTTCGCAGACTTATTTATAAGGTAAATGGTATCCTCATCATTAAAAGATGCCCTGTTGATGAATATATCAAAAAGATCGATCTCCTCATTGACCCTTCCTATGGCATTCCGAAAAGCAATTCTTTCTTTTTCAACTTTGTCGATAAACTCAAAAGCCTCTTCCCTGTTAAGCCGGTTATTCTCAATGATTGTTTTGATCCGGTATTCAAGAGGTGCATAAAATCGCACATGAAGAGCGTTCTTTATATCACTTGCAATGATATGTGCAGCCCGGCCTACAATTATGCAATAACCGTCAACAGCAAAAGAGTGTATGATCTCTCTTACTGTCCGGGTGATCTTCTTTTCGCTTTTAAATCTGCGGGTGCCGATTGATTTTATAATGTCATTCAGGGCATAAGACTCATCCTGTTTAAAGATCCGTCTGACCTCTTCAGGGTCTATATCCAGCTCTCTGGCGCTTTCATAAAAAATTTCTTTGCTGAGCACCTTCCATGTTGAGAATGCAGGGTGCTCATTCAGTCTGTCTGCAATTTTTTTCGCCAGCTTTACTCCGTTGCAACCTACCTGTCTCGAAATTGTAATTACAGGACCGGGTTTGGTCTTTTTCTTTTCATGCAGGTCCTCACGGCCGAAGCGCTGATTAAAATATGTCACTAATTTATTTTCCATAACAGTTTGTAATTGGACTAAGTTACATAATAATACTTAAACATTATAAGTTTTCCGGAATATTTAAAATATATTCTATATTTTAGGGACTTTAAAATTAATAATTGACCCGTAAAATGAAGATACAAACCATTTCAAAAAAGTTAGATTCCCTATATGAGTTTGATCGTGAACCCGTGACTAAAAATGCTTTACAGGGTATTGGTAATTTTTTAGGAAGTTTTGCAGGAGAGCATGTAGCTGGTACTGAATTTGTTATAGGTATGCTTTTTGTCGCTCATGGTGTTTCTGTTACCGATATGTTCATCGGTGGATTAATTGGCAACATAATGGCTGTTCTGAGCTGGGCTTTAATTACCGCACCTATTGCCGTAAAAGCCAGGTTGTCACTCTACTGGCAGTTGAAAAAAATATGCGGCTCTGTGCTGGTTTTCCTCTATAACATAGTCAATGCCCTCATGTTTTGCTTTCTTGCAGGCGCCATGGTTGCTGTTTCGGCCACAGCAGTGGGCATACCGTTCAATGTCGAGATGCCGGCCCTGAATGACCTGTACCCCTCCAGTGCAGGTTGGGTTATTACAGTATTTGCCGTTGGAGCTGTAATTACCACCTTTGCAATTTTGGGATTCGAAAAACTGGCAAGGTTCTCCAAAGTCGCTGCACCATGGATGTTTCTAATATTTATATCAGCTGCAATTGCCTCCCTCCCTAAGCTCGGTATCCATACCGATCTTAGTAATTTTTGGGAGGTGGCACACGACAGAATATGGACAGGCAAGGCACTTGAAGGGCAGTCGCAGTTCACCTTCTGGCACGTAGTCTTTTTTACCTGGTTTGCTAATGCAGCGATGCATCTGGGGATGAGTGATTTGTCAATATTTCGCTATGCCCGGAAATGGCAATATGGATTTGCTTCAGCCGTAGGTATGTTCCTTGGCCATTATGTAGCCTGGATATGCTCCGGAATTCTTTATGCCGCTGCAACAAGTGACGCACCCGGTGAAGTGGCTTATCAGGCAATTGGTGTAGCAGGTGCTCTGTGCGTAATTGTTGCCGGATGGACAACTGCCAATCCTACACTTTACAGGGCCGGACTTGCACTGCAGGTAGCTTCCCCCGGATG
Source organism: uncultured Prolixibacteraceae bacterium (assembly GCA_964495655.1). Classification (GTDB taxonomy): domain Bacteria; phylum Bacteroidota; class Bacteroidia; order Bacteroidales; family Prolixibacteraceae; genus JAAYJR01. Next base: position 27,749 of record CAZBWK010000030.1, read on the forward strand.
GAGCCGTTGGAAGGTAACACTGCTGGCCGGTCTCGTTACCACTACTGCTGCTCTTTTCCCTGCACTGGTAATGAAACTGCTGGATTTTGTTGCACTGTACGGACTTGTGCTTATACCAATGGGCGGGATTATTTTTGCAGATTTCTATCTGATGAAAAAGTTCCGGTTGCAGGATAATTATGCTGAGAAAATGAATATCCATTTTAACTGGGCTGCCGGACTGACATGGTTCATATTGTTGATAGCTGCACTGATCATGAATATGGTGGCTGGTATTGAACTCTATTTTTTACCTCTGCCTGCATGGGTACTTGCCATTGGTTTATTTGTATTGTTAAGTAAGTTTTATCAAAAAAAGATTGTTTAATATGAAACGGATACTTCAAATGATATCATTAGCGGGACTTATTCTTACCATTCTTCCATCTATACTCTTCTTTTTGGGAGAAATCAGCCATTCAGCTCAAAATTCGTTAATGCTTACCGGGGCTCTCCTCTGGTTTATATCTGCTGTTTACTGGCTGGGCGGTAAAGAAAAGGCCACAGATAAATAACTGTTGATCATTAAAAACGGCTTATTATTTAGGCCGGATAAAAAAATGAATTTTTATGTTTGACAAGAGAAACGCTGATCTCTATAATAATATAGAAATCAAGTTATCTGAATATTTTAGCAAAGAAGTGGTGATCCATTCATCTTCTATGGTAGGCGGGGGATGTATTAACAATGCATCAAAGCTGGTGACCAGCCTGGGTACTTTTTTTCTGAAGTGGAACAGTGATTGTCCGGGAGATATGTTTATCCGCGAGGCTCAGGGTTTGAGGGAGATGAAAAAAGCTTCCGGAAGGGCTGTCATCGTTCCTGAAGTTTTTGCTCATTCTGCTGAAGAAGATCATCCCGGTTTTATTGTGCTTGAATTTCTAGATTCGGGATACTTAGCCTCCGGGGGTGATGAAGCGCTGGGCCGCGGCCTGGCAGAGATGCACAAATTCACTAATGAGCGATTTGGATTTTATGATGATAATTACTGCGGTACCACACCGCAGGATAACACCTGGAAAACCTGCTGGACAGAGTTTTTCAGGGAGAACAGGCTCCGTTATCTGCTGGACCTGATACAAACCAGAAGGTCTCTTCCGGCAAGAGAAAGGCAGATCTATGATAAGTTACTCGACAGGCTGCCCCGACTGTTGCCGGAGGAATCGACACCTGTGTTGATACATGGTGACTTATGGTCGGGTAACTATATGATCACAGACAAAGGTCCTGCACTTATCGATCCGGCTGCTTATTATGCCGACAGGGAGATGGAGATGTCTATCATGACCCTTTTCGGCGGCTTTTCCGGACGCTTCTTTGATGCCTATAATGAGGTTAATCCGCTGCCATCCGGCTGGAGGGAGCGTAACAAGCTATATCAGCTGTATCATATTTTAAATCACTACCATCTGTTTGGAGGTGGTTATGGGAGTCAGGCGCTGCATGTAGCAAAGAGGTTTATCTGATCCTCATGGATAATAGCAGCCTGCAAGTTCAGAGCCTTATCCCTTGCCGTTCACTTCAGTGAACGGAACCCTGGCGGATATTTTTCCCAAAACACTATCTCCTCCAGAGGCTTTCGCTTTTTTTCTTTCACCTCCTCATCAGGATAGCCCAGAGGGAGCAACACAACAGGCTCTATATGCGGGGGCAGGTCAAACAACTCAGAGCACTCTTTGGCATCGAAATTACAGACCCAGCAGGTACCCAATCCCAGTTCAGCAGCCTGAAGAGTCATGTGGTCAACCGCAATAGCCACATCAATATCAGATGAATCCTTACCGTCGTTACCTCTTTTCCACGAATGAAGATGGTCGCCGCAGACAATGATAATTGCCGGTGCACTTCTTATCCATTCCCTTTTATACACAGAATGGAGCTTCTTCAGATTCTGAGGATTCTGCACTACAATGAAGTACCATGGCTGGAAGTTCGCTGCACTCGGCGCCAGCCGTCCCGCGTCCAGCACTTCGATCAGTTTTTCATTTTCAATTGCAACGTTTTTATATTTTCTTACAGAGAATCTTTTGTTAATTAATTTTTTAAGTTCCATAGTTGTATATTTTTTTATGACAGTCAGTTGCAGTCGACATGCCAAATTAATAAAAAAAAATCAGAATGCCCATTTCAGGCGGCCGAACCCCGCTTTGCCCAGCTCACCGTACTCGGTTCCCTCATCTCCGAAAAATAACTGGCCTGTCAGCATAAGTTCCAGATTATTCCCGAGCGAGTATGTGAGCGCCGGACTAATAAAAGAAGAGACATCAGATGGATTCACAATTCCGGAAAGGCTGCCTGACAGCAGCGGAGTGAAAGGGCAGGTTAGTTGTCCGAACAGATTACAGCGTGCATGTGATAACATTTTGACTGAGACATTCATATCGAAGAATTCGCGGGTGCCCGCTCTCCCTGTCTTGCCCAGACTGTTAAAAAGAACAGCAGTATGAGCGTACAGGCTGTTTCTAAATGTGTAATCGCCCGAGATCGTTGCAACCAGCGCCTCTCTGTTATCAGTCTCTTTCGGGATGAACCATGAAACCTCTCCCCTGAATCCGCCCCCTTTTATATCGCCCGACCAGCCGCCGCCCAGAACATAGTCATCAGGCATCCGGCCTCCCAGAAACTGAAAATCGTACCTGAATTTTGAAAACCGGTATCTGCAGGCGAAGGTTGAAACTGTTTTATTTTCCGGATCACGTTGTTGAATTTTATAAACCATTTCGGCAGACGCCGTAACACCGGTATAATATTGAATTTTAACAGCATCAGAACCCGGTCGTTCTTCATAATCAAAATCAAAATAATCGAAGGTGTTGAAAATATCATTAGGATTCCAAACCAGGTTGATACCCCAGTTGATGCGTTGTCGTCCGCCGGTGATCTGCCATTTCCCTTTGTTAAGTTCCACCCATGCCCGGTCAACCACCGTGTGCAGGAACCAGCTTTTTCCTGATGCCACAGTAAAAGAGAGGTCCGGATATCCGGGATCTTTGTCAATAAAGTCTTTATAGAAAGGGAAATCCCTGATTATCTGTCCGCTATACAGCCGGTTCCTGGCCTCAAGAGCAACGGTAAAATTATTTCCTGCAAACCATCTGAAGTTAAGACGGTTATGTATCAGGTTAGAGGAAAGGTGACTGGCATCCGTTCCCGGCAGGGGTGATTCCGGCTTATAGTACATAAAGAGGTCTTTGACATAGCCGTTCAGTGTCAGTCTGTCAGTTTGTGAAAATACTGTAAATGAAGAAAATATTAATAATAAGAGACATTTAATAATCCTCATTGTTATTAGATTTTAAACTGCCTGCAAAGTCCATCACACTCATCATTCCGTATTCAGGATGACTGCCGGCAGCCACGCCGACAATTTTCAGTTCGGGATTGAGAAAATTTTTACGATGTCCGCGGTCGCGTACACCATCATCAATGAGCAGGTATATAACGATCTGCCTTGCCGATTTACCGCCATAAGCAATATTCTCTGCGATACGTTTCTGCCACGTTCCGTATCGTTCAATACGGTCACGCATAGTGCTTCTGTCACTGCCTATGTGTCCTGTGCGTCCGGTTCGTGACTGATCCTTTACATGGTCGCGGGCCGCCTTAGTCAGTTCATAGTCAGGAAATAATAAGGGCAATGGCCTTTGTCGTTTAAGATCAGACACGCATTCATGCAGGGCAGTCACACCCTCTTTGGTGAGTAAAGGGAGGTCGCCGGGATAATAGAGGAATTTTTGCTTATAGTATTTTGCAAGCGGGACAATAAAATCAGTTGCATAACGGGCCGGATCCGACCTCAGCTTATTAATTTCGAGGATAATCTCTTTTTCCAGGGAGGAAAGGTAACCTGCATCAGAGGCTGTATTCAGTTTGGAAATTTCCCAGGTGTATGCCGGCGGACAGGCAAAGGTGTTCAGCAGTAACAGCTGAAGAATTCCAGTTAAAATATATTTTACCATAAGTTGCATCCGCCAATATTTATTGATCAGTTTTTATTAATATCGCTGACAATCTTTCCGTCCTCCAGAGTAATAACCCTTCGTGCTTTATTCATCACCCTCTGGTCGTGCGTTGAAAATATAAACGTAATTTTTTCCTCTTTATTTAGTTGTTCCATTATATCAAGCAGGTTTTCGGTCGATTTTGAGTCAAGGTTAGCAGTGGGCTCGTCGGCCAGCACAAACTTAGGTTTTGAAGCAAGTGCCCGTGCAACAGCCACTCGTTGTTGCTGGCCTCCGGAAAGTTTCGACGGCCGGCGGTACATCATATCACCCAGTCCGACCGCATTTAAAAGTTCCGAAGCACGCACATCGCGATCTGTTTTTTTTCTTCCCTGCAGATGCATCACAAATTCAACATTCTCTTTTGCCGTAAGGACCGGTATCAGGTTATACGCCTGGAAAACAAACCCGATATTATTCAGTCTGAAATCGGTGAGTTTCCGTGACGGCAGTTTAGTTATTTCCACACCATTGACAATGACAGTTCCTTCGGTAGCCTGATCGAGTCCGCCCACAACATTTAGCAGCGTTGTTTTACCGGAACCTGAAGGACCTACAATAGCGGTAAATTCTCCCTCTTCAATGAACAGGTCAACGCCATTAACTGCATGTACGGGAATAGAATTATCCTCATATGTTTTTTTCAGGTTTTTGATTTCTATTATTTTCATGACGGTAATTTTTTAATGCATAAATGATCTAATTCCTTGATACATTTTCTTCATTCATACCTATGTATTTTAAAGTATTGTTTTACATTATCTGTTTCAATATTTTTCAATCCCCTTAGTCCTTTATGCATTCTTGCATTAACCCCTTCTTGGATTTCACTCCGTCCTGGTCGCCTCTGCCGGATTCAGCTTTAATGCCTTCCGGGCAGGATAGACTGCAGAAAAGACGCCGGTAGCTATTACCAGTATTGAGATCACAACCAGTGTTTTAGAATTCAGAGAAGTATAGACCAGCGATGCAAATCCGTATTCTTCCAGTCCCTCAGAGAACATTGAAAGATTGACAGGGCGGGTTTCAAAAATTTTTGTAACGGCTGAACCTGTCAATATTCCCAGGATTCCGCCAACAGTGGTTAGCAACACCGACTCCAGGATGATCATTGAAAAAATCCGTCTTTTATTCATCCCCACCGCCATCAGCATCCCAATTTCCTTTACACGGTCGAGCACTGCCATCAGCATAGTATTTATTATACCGAAGCATAGTGCCAGCAGAATGATAAGGATAAAAATATACATATACTGATCCATCGAATCCGTCAGTAACGACATTTCCGGACTGAGTTCTTTCCATGTTTGCACTTCGTTTTTTCCGGCAATAACTTCGATTGAAGGTTTTACAACATCAGCCAGGTCACCATATCCCAGTCTGACAGCAATTTCGTGTGCCGTATTGTCTTCCATTCCCAGTTGTGACTGCAAATCATCAAACCTCACGAACAGAGTCGATTCATCGTAGCTGGTATTGGTAGTACGATAAATTCCGCTCACCCGGTAGCCTTTTAAAGAAAGATCGCCGTTCCTGTCAACCATTTGCATATTAATACGTGTTCCCACTTTAAGCTGCAGCCGTTTTGCCAGCTTTTCGCCCACCAGGACAGGAGGCATACGGCTCTCGTGTTCCAGGTAAGCGCCATCCACTAATTTTTCGCCAATGTCAGTCACCGTTTTTTCCTGTTCAGGAACCACGCCAATAAGTTTACCGCCGCCTGTTCCGTGGGCTGCCATGACAAATGGTTCGGCAATCAGCCGTTTACTGACAGCAACAACTGAATCAAGCGCTTCAGTATCATTAAGGATTTTATCTGCATTCTCAATTTTTAGTGAGATGTCGTTATTTATCATGAAATCAGGGGCATGGATCTGCAGGTGTGCCAGTTCGGTTTTTGTCGCCGATTCAATGCGTGCATCTACAAGTCCCTGCATAAAAGCCATCACGAACACCCCCGCAAACAGTCCGAGAGTGATTGCTGAGATCATAATAATACTTCGCATTTTATTCCTCCAGACATTTCTCCATGCAATTGACCAAATCATAACTTTATATTTTTCTGTGCTCAAATTAAAACTGCTACAATTTACTTAAACTGTTAACTGGGTCTCCAAACTTCTTTCATGTCCGCAGTGCGGATGTAATTTTCAAACGGTAAATATTATAAACCGGGAAAATGGAAATGAATACACTTATCAGGAATACCAGAATCATCTGGTTATAAAAAAGTGCGGGACTGAGCGAGAAAAACATATACGGTTCCATGCCGTATAGTTCAGTGGCAGAAGCCATTTCGCCGGTTAGCGGAATAGGGTTATGATAGAACCAGAGGCAAAAAAGGTAACTGACCACTAGGCCGGTTGCACATCCTGTGATCCCGATCAACAGCGTTTCAAAGATCACTACAGCAGCCATTTTTCTTTTTTTCATTCCCACAGCATGGACAACACCAAATTCACGTTGCCGTTCTTTAGCCATCATCATAATCACGCTGAACATACCGAAAGCTATAACCATGTATAAGATCCCCAGCATGATGATCCCTCCCATCCGGTCACTTTGAATAAGCTGTTCCAGTTCAGGTTGCATATCAATCCATGTAAGCACTGTTTTTTCCGGTGAAAGCAAATCTCCTATATCTGTTTTGATGTGATCTGTCTGGTAATGGTCGTCCGTCATGATTACCAGAGAAGTGGATAAATTATAAGCTGAATAAAATTCACGCGCATTTTCAATATCCATAAAAACCAGCCGTTTGTCAAATTCAGGGTTAGGGTGTGCCATAATACCCTTTATGTGAAAAAGTCCGTTAGCGCTTATTCCACGGTATCCCTGGCCAATCATTATCAGGGTATCGTCAACACTCAGATTAAGAAAGTCGGCCAGTCCTTTTCCAATGACAACACTCTTGTCGCCCGGCATTAAAAATGAACCCTCTTTAATTCTTTTGGAAATAGAGGTAATACGGTCTTCGGAATCGGGTTCAATACCCAGCACCATTGCCGGTTTGCTATGCTCGTGATTTGCTGCCAGGGCAAAAGATTCCAGACGATGTGAAACCAGTGTGACATCTTCAAGTTTTTCAATTTCTTGCTTCAGTTCAGGTGAAAATTCCATACTGTTTTCCAGTGTTCGTTCCTCCCGGTACGCAGAATCCTGAACCTGCAGATAGCCTGAGTAATATTTAACAACGTTATCGATCATGCTCTCATACGATCCTTCCTGCATCGAACGCATCCACGATGCAAGCAGTACACTGAAAATTATCGAAGATATGGCAATCAGAGTCCTCCGGCGGTTTCGCCAGAGATTCCGCCATGCCAGTTTTATGTTAGTCCCCATGCGTAAATATTTTATAACATTTTTTAACTGCCGACTGCGACTGCTCACTGTAAAATGCGACTTCCTCACCTCACCCTTCTCATATTTTGTTGTGAAAAAAACGATTCATCGAGTTTTACATTGAATTTTATTTCATCGAATATAAGGATAGTTTTATGTCCATTCTTATCTGCCGGGATCATTTCCAGACGGGTAGGCATTTCACGGTCATCCATCAGTTTAATATCCGACAGTATCTCCGTATTCACCAGATCACCATCTTCATCATAAAACTCAGCTTTCAGCCAGTGGTACTCATTTTTTGATATCCACATAATAATTTTTCCCCATACAACTGCTGCATCAGGGTGGGGTATGAGTTCTATTTTATAGCAGTCATACCCCTTCAGCGTTTCTTCGCCTGTCAGTTTATGAGAGTAATCTAAAACCAGCGACGATTCCCTTACCAGGTCGTCGTTAGTAAAATCAGATCCCATCCATGATTGCATCATCATTGACGGTGGAATTTTAATCATTCGCTCGATTGTGGGGATCCAGTTCCACATCTCGTTTTTTCGTTTCAGAAAGACCTGGCCCTTTTCCTTAGCGGGGGCAGTGACGTAAATCATTGAGTAGTCGTTGCCCAGAGTCCAGCTTTTCATGGAAATTTCCCGCGTCCAGTTGGGACGTTCAATTATCATGGTAGTTTGTCCCCGGCTCGATTCACCCCTGAATTTTTCATCAGCCAGCCGGACTATTTCTTCAACATCCTGGGCTGATAAAAAGAGGGGAATAAGTGTAGTAATTAATAGAATTAGTTTCATTCGTTTAAAATTATTAATATTGATGAGATAAAATTTTTGTTTAAAAAAGTTCATGCTCGTTTCATTTGATAAAAATAAGAAATAAAAAAGTTGAAAAATTAGTTAAAGCGTTTCATTTTCACTAATGGAACATTTATATTTACGTTTTCTTAAAAAATATCAATTTACATACCATAATGAATTCTAACAGACGTAAATTTATTAAAAATTCTGCATTAGCAACTGCTGCTATCGGAACAATACCTATGTTTATGGATGCATGTGCCTCTCCCGGAGAGAGAATAGGCGTTGCCCTCATAGGTTGCCGGAGCATGGGCTTCAGCAATTTAAAGAGTTTTTTGGCAAAAGATAACAATGTTGAATGTATAGCTTTGTGCGATGTAGATTCAAAAATTTTGGAATCAAGGGCTGCAGATGTTGAAAAACTCACCGGCAGCCGGCCTGTACTTCATTCCGATTTCAGAAAAGTACTGGAAGATCCTGATATTGATGCAGTGATAATCGGCACTCCCGACCACTGGCATGCCTATATGATGATCACGGCCCTGGATGCGGGCAAGCATGTCTATGTAGAGAAACCAATGGCTCACAGTATTGAGGAATGCTATGCTATGGTAAGGGCACAAAAGAAATATCCCTCACTGGGAGTGCAGGTTGGCATGTGGCAACGCAGTTCAAAACATTGGTTTGAAGCCGCTGATATTGTTAAATCCGGCAAACTGGGCGATGTTCATCTGGTCAAAGCCTGGATCTATAAAGGTTATGATGAGCCCTATCCTGCGCTTGAAGACTCTGAAGCGCCCTCTTATGTTGATTATGATATGTGGCTTGGTCCGGCACCTTCAAGGCCTTTCAATGCCAACAGGTTTCACTATAATTTCAGATGGTGGTGGGATTATGCCGGAGGAGCTATGACCGACTGGGGAGTTCATCTGCTCGATTTTGCGCTTTATGCGATGGATTCAGTCATGCCCGATTCGATAACTCCCGGAGGAGGTATTTATTATCATGATAAAGGGGCCATCGAGACTCCCGATATTCAGCAGGCTATTTACAGCTATCCAAAGCATACTATGATGTGGGAGTGCGGATTAAATCCCGGAATAGGGCCTTATATGAAAGGACACGGCGTAGCATTTATCGGTCAAAAAGGAACTCTTGTTGTTGATCGCAGCGGATGGGAAACAATACCTGACAGAAGTGATGCCAAAAAAGGGCCGTTTTTTGAAGGGGAGAAAAAGAGCAATTACGGTGACGGGCTTGATGAGCATGTAAAAAACTTTCTGAACTTCATAAGAGAAGGTGAATCACTTAATGCCCCTGTCGAGGTGGGAGCAAACACTGCCATAGTATCTGAACTGGGTAATATAGCCTACAGGTATGGGCAAGTTATGCATTGGGACCATGTAAACAGGAGAATTAAAGAAGAAGCTGCAGATCAATATACACGGTTGAACTATAACAGCAAGTGGCAGCTTCCAAAGGTTTGACAGGTGAGGCCGTTGCACATTTGAGGCTTTAAGCCGGATTAATTTTCTATCAAACAGAAGTGTTTGTAAAAAATAGTGAGCACCGGCTTTCCCGGGTTTAAATTTTTTTAAATTTGTGTCCGGAGGATCATTAGTGATCTTTCTGTGTCCGGTACTGATTTCCGGAAGAATAACACAGTCAATTATTTTGCGGGAGTAGCTCAGTGGCAGAGCATCAGCTTCCCAAGCTGAGGGTCGCGGGTTC
>CAZBWK010000031.1:0-37512 GCA_964495655.1 uncultured Prolixibacteraceae bacterium
ACAGTAACATTATACTTATTTATTCCTGTTTTGGTAAACTGATGTGATACTTTTCCATCGGGGGCAATTTTATTGTCTTGCCCGTCTCCAAAGGAATAATTGAATGTAATTTCATCATCGGCAGAAGCACTGAAATTAACTATTCCACTGCCGTCCCCGTAAGGATTATCAGCATCTGCGCCCTGAATCTCGTAAGAGAGCGTAACATTGGTCGGAGTAATCAGGGGCCCCAGAGTATAATTATCTTCAAGACAGCCGTACAAAGTCAGAAAAGTCCCGACGAGAAGTAATATAAAATATTGACTTATTTTTGTCATAATGCTTTATTTTAATTGGTTAATGCAAATTCATCAAAATAATAAACGGAATCATCGCCCGAGTTGCCGAAGTCGAAGAAAATAACTACTCTTACATATTCTGCTTCGGGTGCTGCACTAAAATCGTAAACCAGCTCTTCCCAGCTATTTGTCATCGTATTGGTAACATCAACCTCATAAGTAACGCTCGCATCGGCATTTTCGAGTTTCAGTTTAACAACAATACCGCTTTTTGGTGCCCATATTTTTACTATTATATTACTGAAATTATCAAGGTCCAGCGGAGTATTTGTTTCGAAGAATGAACCTGCCCACATTTCAGATCCGCTGCTTTTTTCCAACCTGGCCACACGGGCAGTAGTATTAAGTCCTGAAGCATCCGGATTGTCAATAATCTCTACAGGTGCTATGTTCCCAAAAACAGTAAATTCAGGAGCGTCACCCTCAAAATTCTGTACCATCAATGAGGAAGGAAGTGTCGCGGGGACAAGCTTAATATCATCAAAATAGTAAGTGGCATCGTCACCCGTATTGCCGAAGTCGAAGAAAATTACGACTTTCTGATACTCCTGATTTTTATCGATAGCTGAGAAATCGAATGATAACTCTTCCCACTGTCCTGATACGGTTGTTTTTGCATCTATTTCGTAACCGATTTCACCATTTGTCAGGTTTTCCACTTTTAGTTTAACCACAGCGTCAGCCTTTGGCGACCATACTTTAACTTTGAAAACCGTATTGGTTGAAAAATTGATGGGATTTCCCAGAGTAAGGAAGGAACCCGCCCAAATTTCAGCTCCTGCTGCTTTAACAGTCTGTCCTACCCTCGCACTTGTATTAATTCCTGAAATATCAGGATTGTCAACTACTGAAGAATAGGCATTACCGAAATTGACAAATGCATAATTTACAGTAAATGATTCAAATCCGACTGGCAGATTAACAGGATCTGAGGCCTCCGGAATAATAACAGTTTCAATATATTCAGTCGTAGCGGCACCCGCACTTTTGGCAATTACTTTTACATCGTAACTTCCTGCAGCAGCATAGGTATGAGTTGCCACCTGACCAGGTAAAATAAGTGTTGGTTCTTCATCTTCGGTGTCTCCAAAATATACTTCAAAAACGGTCACAAAATCTGCCGTTGCACTAACGTTCACTATTTTTGGATTCTGGCCATCCTTTTCTATTGTTACATTCAGGTTTTCAGGAGCCTTGAAAGTCACATTCAGTTGTTGAGTATATTCCGTTTCAAGTCCGGTAATTCCAATTGCCTTAATGGTAACAGTGAATACGCCTTCACCGTAAATATGAGTAACAATTTCTCCCGGATTGCATTCTGCAGGCGAACCTGTGCCATCTCCAAACTGAATCTTAAATTTCTGCGCCCCTTCTGCATTAGGAATAATAGAAACAAGTCCTGTATTGTCCTGGGTAATATCAAATACCGCTGTTACATTTTCCGGGGCAGTGATATAGTCCAGCGAATAGAGCAAGTCTTTATCAGTTTCGCAGGCAACAGCCAGCGTAATAAAGACAATAAATAATGCTATTTTATTAAATATCTTCATTTTAATTTTTTTAATAGTTTGGATTTTGTTCCCAATTTCCGTTTGAGAACTGGATTTCTTCTAAAGGAACCGGGAAGAGTTCATTTTTCCCTGCAACAAAACCATCAATTGCATCAGCGGCTTTATCAGTTCTGACAAGGTCGAAAAAGCGATGTCCTTCACCCATCAGTTCCACCCTGCGTTCATGGTATATTGCATCGGTCAGTGCATTTCCTGTTAAAGTAACATCATGGTTGTTATCTCCAAAAGCCCTTCTCCTCACTTGTGAGAGGTATTCCTGAGCTTTTGCATCAGAAATTCCACCCCTGTTATTAGCTTCTGCTGCCATAAGCAGTACGTCAGCATAACGAATAGCTCTGTAATTATTCGGATTGGTAAGATTCAGATCGTTCTGTGCTTCCGGCCTTCTTTTACGGGGAATATATTTCCGGTTGAAATAACCGGTATGCTCATTCCCTTCGGTGTATTTTGCTCCGGTCTCCTCTGCCCATGCTACAATATCAAGAATAGTTACATCCTTACGCAAATCACCGGGTTCAAACTGATCAACAGCCTCCTGAACCGGGACATTGAAGCTGAACCCCGGAGAATACAGCGGCCCTTCGTATCCTCTGACTCCGCTGAATCCCACTGCAACATTGCCTTCGCTGCACTGAAGGCAGTCGAATCCGGCGCCTTCAACATCGGTATACTGTACTTCAAAGACCGATTCAGGACCATTTTCCCCTTCATGTTCAAAGATTTGAGCAAAATCAGAAACCAATGAATAATTCCCGTCATTAATAAGATTTTCCAAAACGGCAGCAGCATCCTGAAACTTATCCTGGTAAAGGTATGCTTTGCCAAGCAATGCCTGTGCGGCACCTTTTGTAGCCCGGCCTGTTTCAACCGGAGTTACGGGCAGTACTGAGATCGCATAGATCAGATCATCTTCGATATGACTATAAACATCTCCAACCGGAGAGCGAGGGATTGTTGTCTCATCTCCCAGTTTAAAACGTTCATCCCCTTTTATAGGAATCGGTCCGAACCATTTTACCAGCTCAAAATGATAATAAGCTCTTAAGAACCTGATCTCACCTATCATCATCTCTTTTCCATCAAAGTCTGTTTTGTCTTTAAATTCCATAAAATAGTTCGCACGATGCACACCGGCAAACATCCAGTCCCAGATATTACTCAGGTTACTGTTTGCAGGAGTGTGAATCATGTCATCAATCTGTTGCCAGCCAACCACATCAGTCGGGTTCTCACCACCACAAAGGGTGTTGTCAGAAGCAAATTCACCGACAATTACATTAGCATATGTCGATTGCAGCATATCATAAGTTGCAACTAATGCATCGTAATAGTCACTCTCTGAATTAAAAAAGTTTTCAGAGTCTATGGAATATTCGGGAGATATTTCGACAAAATCATCAGTACATGAGAAAGTAAACATTAACAGCGAAATAACTACCGTAAATACAGTTCTATATATCATTTTATTCATTCTGTTTCAGTATTAAAAGTTAAGATTTAAACCAAAAGTATATGTCCTGGGAACAGGGTAAAATCCGGAATCGAATCCACTGCCAACCGGAGTCCCGGTTGATGCAGCAGGATCGTAACCCAAATAATTTGTGAATGTATACAGATTGCTTACTGCAGTAAAGAGCCTAATCTGTTCAACTCCTATTTTTCCGGTCAGACTTTGGGGAATTGTATATCCCAATTGTATATTCTGGATCCGTGCAAACGAGGCATCCTCGACATAGTAATCGGAAAATATTGTATTTGCTGTTGCGGCCGTTGTCAATCTTGGAACTGTGTTACTGGTACCCTGACCTGTCCAACGGTTTAAGTTTGTACTTAACTTATTTGCATTTGGTTGTGTTCTTTCATAATTCCTTACCATATCATTCCCGATAGAAGAGTAAACATAGGTTACAAAATCAAAACCTTTGAAGTTGATTGAAATATTCAAACCCATAATTACATCCGGAATCGGATTTCCGATATTTGTTCTGTCTTTGGAATCAATAACCTGATCGTTATTAACATCCACAAAGCGTATATCTCCAGGAGCAGCTTTTGACCCCAGTGCTATTTGAGAAGGATGTGCATCCACTTCTTCCTGACTTTGGAAAAGGCCGTCTGTTTTATACCCGTAGAAATAACCGATCGGGTAACCTACTTCCATCCTTGCAGGCAATGGCTGTCCAACGCCGAAAGTTCCTCCTGCCACAAATCCGGAACCGTTATCAACCTTCAGCACTTCGTTTTTAAGTGCAGTAATATTATAGTTTACCCGGAAGTTCAGGTCTTTGGTAATATTATCCCTGTATCCGACTGCAAATTCGAATCCGCTGTTACGAACTGTTCCTGCGTTCACTGTCGGACCGGCAGCTCCCGGGGCAGCCACACCTAATATTCCTGAAACCGGTATGTTGCCGATCAGCAGGTTGTTTGTTGTTTTGATGAAGTAATCAGTATTGAAATCTATTTTATTGTTCAGGAATTTCAAATCAACTCCCACATCAAATTGTTCTGACTCTTCCCACTTCACCGAGGGATTCGGACTGGCACCTACTGCTTTACCATGAACCAGAACCCCGTCCAACACATAAGTTGCTTCTCCTCCCAGTTGTGAAATATACTGATAATCGCCAATTTTATCAGATCCGAGGAGTCCATAGCTTAATCGTAATTTTATCAGATCAATTTTATCAGCATTTTCCATGAATCCTTCATCTGAAATGATCCAGCCCGCTGTTACAGAGGGGAAGTATGCCACTGTGTTATCAGGACCAAATTTTGTTGAAGCATCTCTTCTGAGTATAGCAGATAAAAGGTATCTATCTTTATAATCGTATTGCAACCTTGTGAAATATGACAGCCTTCTCTGGTCGTATGTCCACGAACCGGTTGATTTTGTATCGCTAAGGCCGTTTGCAAGGCTGATATCGGCAAATTCCCATGAATTGTTCGGAATGTCATAACCTGTGCCCTCGAGATGGTTTCCCCAGGTTTTAAAGACGGTTGTACCTAAAGTCCATGTGAAGTGATGTGTTTCAGAAAATGTATTTTCGTACGTGGCAAATGCGTCAAAGGTATAATCATTGAAATTATCGGTATTTTGGTTTACAGAGCTCCTGCTGACATCAAACACTTTACCTCCGTAATCCACTATCTTCGAAAATGACTTTCCCCTGCTGTTGGCTGTGTTAAAACCAATTCGTGCCGTTGCTATGATTTGTGAAGTAATATCAAAATCCAGGCTGAAATTACCGTTAAGCTTATTCAGATCATAATCGTTATGCGTATTGGCAATTTGCGCAAGGGGATTTATAATTTCAATACCCAGATTCGATGGTGCAGGAAAGTATTCACCGTTTGTATCGTAAACAGGAACTGTGGATGGCATATTTAATGCATTAAATAAAACCGATGCCAATCCGAAGTCATTGAAAGACTTTCTGGTTACATACGTATATATCAAAGAAGAATTTAATGTTATTTTTTCTGATAAATCGGCGCCCATGTTCAATTTAGCTGTATTCCGTTTATAACCGGATTTATCTCTTCCGATAATACCTTCCTGGTTCAAATCGGAAGCACTCAGTGCATAAGACATTTTTTCAGATCCTCCGGTAATACTTATATCATTTGTATATACAGGAGCTGTTTCAAATAATTCATTCTGCCAGTTAGTGCCACGGCCAAGGTTGGATATATTGGAGTAGGGAGGTATCCGTCCCGAGGCAGCGTAACTCTCATTAAGCAACACAGCGTATTCGGTTGCATTTAAGACTGGCAGTTTCCGTGTTGTTTCCTGAAATCCCATTGAGCTGTTGATGTTGACCCTGGTAGCTGCGTTACGTTTACCACTTTTGGTTGTTATCAGTATGATACCATTGGCACCAACGGTTCCGTAAATAGCAGCCTGTGCATCTTTTAAAACAGTAATGGATTCAATATCGTTTGGATTAAGAGTGTTCAGGTCGCCCTGATATCCATCGATAATTACCACCGGAGAAGCATCGCCATTTGTGGAGATACCACGTATGCGTATATCTAAACCTGCACCGGGAGCACCCGACTGTGTAGTGACATTAACACCTGCAGTTGTTCCCTGCAGTGCCTGTTCAACTCTGACCGGTTTCAGGTCATTGATGGTCCTGCTGTCAACCATCGATATTGCTCCCGTAACATCTTTCCTTCTTTGGGTACCGTATCCAATTACTATTACCTCATCCAGACCAAGTACAGTGCTCTCAAGCACTACATTGATCTGGCTTCGGTTATTAACCGGTATTTCCCGGGTTTCCAGACCCACAAACGAAAAAATTAAAGTTGCATCGGGAGGAACGGTGAGTTGGTAAGCGCCATCAATATTAGTGATCGTTCCGCTTGTTGTTCCCTTTACTGCTACGGTCACTCCCGGTATTGGCTGACCATCTTCTGAAGAGGTTACAGTGCCCTTTACCTGGATTTCCTGAGCAAATAATCCAAGAGTGATTGGCAAAACAAATAAGATTAATAAAAACTTTTTCATTGAATTTCTTTAATTTTTAAAAATTTATATCAAATTTTGCCATTACTATTGTATAGTCAAAAATTTTTACCTCAACATAATTACTACTCCTGAAATGATAAAGTACATCAAAATTACATCATTAAGAATATAATATGCTCGTAATGAACTGTTTATTTTTTTAAATTGAATTAGTGGAGCACAAAAAGAGTTAATTCACAGAACCACCTGACTGTATTAGATATTAGAAAGGAAAACAGATAAATTAGTTTCCCGTGGCAAGTTCAATTTTTTCCGTAACCGGTAGCGGCTGATTTCAACTCCCCTGTCTGTTATATTTAGTAAAGCGGCAATTTCTTTTGATGTTAAATTCATTTTTATATAAGCAGAGAGTCTCATTTCTCTAGGTGACAGCTGAGGGTATTGTTGTTTCAACTTTTCAAAAAATTCCTGGTGTACTTCGTCAAAATATGTTTCAAACAACTGGTTCTGTTGTTTATTGTCAATTTCTTTGTTAATTGTTTTATTAAGTCTGGTAATTCTGGTTTTTAAACGGCTGTCCTGAGAAAATTTTTGAACATGCTGCAATTCCTGCTTTATTTTCATAAGAAACTTATTCTTTTGTATTATGCTCATTGTCTGGTTAGCCAGCTCTTTATCCCTGTGGATCATCTCATTTCTTAATTTTTCATTCCTCAATCGAATAATCTCCTTGTCTGCCAACAGAGCCTGGTGTTGAAACTGTTCTTCTCTCATTTCAAGTTCAAGATCATGTTTAAGTTTCTGTCTTTTTTTTGATAATTCTATTCTGTATAATATAAATTTCACTATTAAAAAAATCATGCTAAATATCAGGACAATGTAGAGGTAATAAGCCACTCTTGAACGGTGCCACGGTGGTAAAATGGTGAAATAAAATTCAGAAACCTCACTTTCATTATCATAAATATTTTTTGCTTTCACTTTAAATTTATACTCTCCTTCGCTGAGATTGGTAAAATCCCGGTATCTGTCTGTCGACCAGTCAGACCATTCCTCTGAATATCCATCCAGGAAATAACTGAAGTTCAATTGTTCCAGTCCTTCATAGAAAGGAGTTGTATAATGAAATCGAAATACATTTTTCCTAAAAGGCACAGTAATCTTCAATCCTGAATTATCCGTATTAAAAAAAATTACAGAATCGAGATAAGGCATTTCGACTTTTGTTATGAATGAGGGATATTTTTCAGAATAAGACTTGAGTATTTTTGAAGAGTAATGAGCAAATCCGTTATCTATACCAAAAAACACATGATCATTATTTAATGGATAAATAAATTCAAATCCGTTCACATATCTTCCGTCCAACTGCTTAAAAGGAGCAGTGATTTTTGTATAACTCATATCTTCGTTTTGTCGCAATACACCCGACTCTTCACTGGAAATGAACCATATATTTCCTTGGTAATCAGTCCGAACAGTCAACAATCGGCCGTTAAGAGAAAATAATTGATCTAATTCATTATACTTTATAAAGCAATCAGAAGAATCCTGGTATTTATAAATACCATCTATGCCGGATATAAATTCATCGTTCTCTAAAGTGAGTAGTATATTTCTCTCATTGAAAGCAAGGCCATCGTCTTTCGTATATAACCGGTAATGCATAACACTGTCCATCGTTTCGTTCAGCAGAACTTTATAAATTCCTCTTCCTCCATGGCTTATCCACAATACATTTTTCCTGTCCTGAAACAGAAACCTGCTTGACTCGTTAAATCCTTTGATTTTTTTATAAAAATTCCACTTATTATTGGTTTTTTTTAATAATACAAGCCCGGTATAATGTCCTCCGATAAGCATGTCAGGATTATCATTCAGGTGAATATATTTCCATGCTCCTTCTTCCTGGCTTATTTTAATTGCTTTACCGTCCTGAATAAGGTATGTACCAGAATTATGCCCACATATAAGCTGATCATCAAAAACATCCAGGGACCAGACCTGTCCGGTTGTGTTTTCTATCAACTCAAAATTTTCATCATCATTGGAAAAATTACTGAAAGATTTAACAAATAATCCCTGGTTCGTTCCTAAATAAATTTTACCCTGAAATATTTTGCAGCAGTAACCAGTTCCCAAGCCCTCATAGTCTGAGATAAAACTCAGAGGAGAATTTATCTCAATGTAATCAATTCCGTTATCAAGTCCCAGCCAGAGATTATTATCCTTGTCTGAGAAAGTACTTAAAATGGTATTATTTTGCAGCCCTTTATTACGGTTGATATGCTGTATAATATTTCCGTCTGAGTCGGAGATAACAATTCCATTTAAAATAGTGCCAAATACAAAATGATCACGGTTAAGTGCAGCGCTGTACAACCTGTTCTTCTCCACCAATCTATTCACCGGAGTTTGCCACTTTTCCAATTTCCCATTTTCAAACTTATAAATGCCATCATCCCTTGTGCCAATTAAAAGATGATTATCTCTTATTTCCAGGATAGTCCAGATCTCGGTATTTTTCAGTTCATCTGCCCATGGTACCTTGTTGATATTTCCGTTAATATACTCAAAGAGACCAACTTCCGGTTCATGTACAAAAAGACGTCCATTCACATTAAATGAAAATTGAAATTTGGTTTCAGGCCTTATTACTTCTATTTTGTTATTGTTTAGTAAAAAAAGATAATCAAAGGATTGAAAGACGATTCCCTGAGGAATTTCATAAATTTTCCAGATGTCATCAAAGGAAATATTATTGTGGGGTAGCAAATGGCGCAGACTTTGAAAAAAAGGAGGGCCCGAAGCATTTTGCTTCAGGATACCAAAATCATTAAATATGCCAATATAGATACTACTATTACTGTCAACTAAAATTGACCTTACCGGAGATGCCAGAGAGACTTCGGTCAGATCCCAATGCAATCCGTCAAACCTGAGAACACCGTCATTATTTGCAAAATACATAAAACCATTTTTATCCTGGCTAATGGCCCAATTTTGAGTGCCGGCATTATACTCTGATTTAGGATAATTTTTAATTTTTGGGGAACCAATTGATTTTATCTGTGCAAATCCGATCAGTGGTAAATAAACAGATATCAGAATTAATAATATTTTAAAACAGTATCCCGCAGAAAATAATTTTTTAATGATTAATGTTGACAGCGTACTATGGGCCGAATTTTTTATAAAGGGGTTATTTATAACTTCCGGGAAAAGAGATATAATCGTATTTTTGTCCACGATAAACAGACCTTTTATGATTAAATCAAAATTAACAGAATTTCCGACAGTACAGCAAATATTCTGATTGAGTTTTGTTCACAATTTACAAAAATCCTTGAATCTCTGTTATATTTTATAGTGAAATTGTTAGTATATAACTGTAAGATAGTCTAATACTATTACAATTTTTTATAGTTATATTTCCAAATAATTTTTCAGTTCTTCAGGTATAACTATTACTAAAAATAAATAAAAATAATTTGACAAACTAAACTCTAAAGATTATTTTTGTAGGCGTGTTACTTAGAAATAAATATTGAAGATAAAACTGAAATATATTACAAACATTCAAACAGGAATTTTTAAAAAAACTGTTCAACAAGGTGAAATTGTTTATTTGCAAGCTAAGCATTTTGATGAAAATGGCGAAATTGCCGAGACCTTATACCCTGATCTAAATGCAAATAATAAAATAAATAAACACATTCTTAAAAAAGGAGATGTATTATTTGCTGCCAAAGGAACAAGAAATTTTGCAGCTTTGTATGAAAATGATGAACCTCCTGCTGTTGCTTCTACTTCCTTTTTTGTTATCAGATTACATGATAAAAATGTATTACCGGGATACCTGGTTTGGTTTTTGAATCATCCAAGTATTCAGACTTTGCTGAAAGGACATGCAAGAGGTACTTCTATGGCATCCATCTCCAAAGCGGTTTTGTCTGAATTGGAAATTCCAATTCCTGACTTAAAAAGGCAGGAGCTGGTTTTAAAAATTTTCAAACTTCGGAATGAAGAGAAAAAACTAAAACAACAAATCGAAATTCTCAAAGAAAAAGAAATTCAAAATCTGTTAATTAACGCAATCAAATAAGTGCAATGGCTGTAAAAATAACACAGGAAGACATTAACAACGCAGTTTGGAAAGCATGCGATACCTTTCGCGGCAGTATTGACCCAAGCGTGTATAAAGATTATGTGCTTACAATGCTTTTCATAAAATATTTAAGTGATGTTCACGATGATAAGTACGCAACTTATTTAAACAAATACAACGGGGAACATGAAAGAGCAAAACGTGCGATGCAACATGAACGGTTTATCGTTCCCGATCACAGCCATTTCAAATTTTTATTCGAAAACCGAAATGAAGCCAATATTGGTGAATTGATAAATATTGCGTTAACCGACCTGGAAGAAGCCAACCGTGAAAAGCTGTACAGCGAAGATGGTGCAGGAATTTTTCAAAATATTGACTTTAACAGCAGCAAATTAGGCGAGCCAAAGGATAAAAATACCAGGCTGAAAAACCTGTTGCTTGATTTCAATAAAAAGGAACTCGACTTACGCCCTTCTCATTTGGATGGCACTGATATCATTGGCGGTGCTTATATGTTCCTGATAGAACGTTTTGCAAGTGATGCCGGGAAAAAGGCTGGTGAATTTTTTACGCCCAAAGAGGTTTCAACATTAATTGCCCGGTTAACCAAATCGAAACCCGGTTCACGAATTTGCGATCCGACCTGTGGCTCCGCTTCATTGCTGATAAAAGCCGGCGAAGCAGTTGGCTCGGATAACTTCTCGCTTTATGGACAGGAAGCCAATGGCAGTACCTGGGCACTGGCAGTAATGAATATGTTCCTGCACGGATTTGATGATGCCACAATCCGGTGGGGAGATACCATCCGTAATCCAAAACTGAAAGAAGACGATGCCCTGATGAAGTTTGACACCGTAGTGGCAAACCCTCCGTTTTCGCTGGATAAATGGGGCAAGGTAGAAGATAAAGACGGCGATAAAACCACCATTTCTTACGACCCTGAAACTGACCAATACAATCGTTTTTGGAGAGGTGTCCCTCCCAAAAGTAAAGGCGACTGGGCTTTTATTTCCCACATGATTGAAACAACTTATGAAGGAACCGGAAAAGTGGGAGTTGTAGTTCCTCACGGGGTTTTGTTCCGGGGAGCCAGCGAGGGGAAAATACGCCGGAAAACCATTGAAGAGAATATACTGGAAGCTGTAATCGGATTACCGGCCAACCTCTTTTTTGGGACTGGTATTCCTGCTGCTATTCTGATTTTTAACAAAGGAAAAGCAGATAACACCAATGTTCTGTTTATTGATTCCAGCCAACATTACGATTCAGCAAAAAACCAAAACAAGCTCAACGATAAACACATTGACCACATTGTAGAAACCTGTCAAAAATTTAATCAGGGCAAGTTGAATGCAGGTGTTGTGGAAGACAAATTCAGCTACGTGGCTACCTTTGAGGAAATAAAAGAAAACGACTTTAATTTGAATATTCCCCGCTATGTGGACACTTTTGAAGAAGAACCCGAAGTGGACATTGCCGCTGTACAAAAGGAAATTGAGACATTGGAAAGCGAATTGAAAGAAGTGCAGGCGGAAATGAAGAAATATTTGAAAGAACTGGGAACATAAAATGATTTTACAATACGCATCAGACCTTCATCTTGAATTTCCTGAAAACAAGGATTTTCTTTCCCGCAATCCAATAATACCGTTGGGTGATGTGTTAATATTGGCCGGTGATATCGTGCCGTTTGCTGTCATGGATAAGCATAGCGACTTCTTCAAATATGTTTCAGATAATTTTGAAAAAACTTACTGGGTTCCGGGCAATCACGAATATTATTATTCAGAATTAACAGAAAGATACGTCTCATTTGATGAGAAAATTAAGGACAATGTTCATTTGTTAAACAACACGGTTATTGAAACCGAAAACGTAAATCTGGTTTTTTCGACTCTTTGGTCGGAAATAAGTGTTGCCAACCGCTGGCATATTGAAAGGAACATAAGTGATTTTCAGGTAATAAAATACAAGGGCTCCAGGTTTAATGCAGAACAATTTAATCAATTACATGCTGAAAGTTTAACATTTCTAAAACAGGCACTACACCAGCACTGCACCCCTAAAACTGTGGTTGTAACACACCATGTTCCTACTTTTTTAAACTACGCCGAAAAGTATAAAGGAGATGCGTTAAATGAAGCATTTGCTGTTGAATTGTATGATTTTATTGAGGATTCGGTTGCAGATTACTGGATTTATGGTCACACACATTTCAATTCTGCTGATTTTAAAATTGGCAGAACACAGTTATTAACGAATCAACTGGGATATGTGAAGTATGGAGAGCAATTATTATTTGCAAATGACAAAGTATTTGAAATATAAAATAGTAACAGCGTATTTGCATATTAACAGGGCAATTGTTATTGTGCAGAATATTGAAATTTTCATTATGGCGAATTCGCTAAAATTAGTTGAATGGAATACAAATGAAAATCCTTATTCAAATCAAAGCAAACAATATAACAAACAAAAACAATGAATAGCGCAAGCCAAAATAAAAACCTTTTTTTTAATACCATTATTCCGGGTGATTGGGAGGTGAAGGCTTTAGAAAAATTAGGTGATTTTTCTAAAGGAAAGGGGATTTCAAAAGCTCAATTGAGTAGTGGGGGTCATCCTTGTGTTCGATATGGAGAATTATACACAACTCATGATTTTATTATAAATGAATTTAAATCGTTTATAACTGAATCTGTTTCAAAAGAGAGCAAGGAAATAAAAAATGGAGACATCCTATTTGCTGGTTCAGGGGAAACAATTGATGAGATTGGGAAATCTGCTGCATATTTAGGAAATGAAAAAGCATTTGCTGGTGGAGATATAATTATTTTATCCCCTAAAAATGGAATTAATTCGGAGTGTCTATCCTATGCTTTAGAGACTGACTTTGTAAGAAAACAAAAGAGAAAACATGGACAAGGACAACAAGTGGTTCATATTTATCCAAGTGATTTGTCAAAAATCAAAGTCATCATCCCCCCTCTCCCCGAACAACACGCCATAGCCGCCTGCCTCAGCACCTGGGACAAAGCCATAACAGCCACTCAAAAACTAATTGAGCAAAAACGGCTAAAAAAGAAATGGCTGATGCAAAACCTGCTTACCGGTAAAAAACGTTTGAAGGGATTTGAAAAAACAATTTGGAAAAAACAGCCATTGAACAATTTCATAAAGCTAATTAGTCGCGAAGTAGATAAACCCAATAAGCCCTATTTAGGAATTGGAATTAGGAGTCATGGAAAAGGAACATTTTTAAAGCCAAATGAGCAACCCGAGAAAAATAACATGGATAAATTCTATGTGGTCAGGCAGAATGATTTAATTGTAAATATCACATTTGCCTGGGAGCAAGCAATAGCAATTGTTAAACAAGAAGACGATGGTGCCCTCGCTTCCCACAGATTTCCCACTTTCACTTTTATCTATAAAAAAGGTCATCCTGATTTTTTTAGATTCTTTATTCTCCAACCAAGAATGAAATATATGCTTCAATTAATATCACCTGGAGGTGCTGGTAGAAATAGGGTGATGAATAAAACTGATTTCATCAAGCTGGAATTTATACTTCCAGATTACAAAGAACAAACCGCCATAGCCCAAATCCTGCAAACTGCCGACAAAGAAATTGAACTATTGCAAAGCAAATTAGAGAAATTACGCAAGCAGAAAAAAGGGTTGATGCAGGTGTTGTTAACGGGAAAAAAACGTCTGAACTATTATAATCAAAAACATGGATAATTCATTTGTAACTTTTAAATACCAGTTTGAATCGGGTACCGGGCCATGGGAAGAAGAACGATATGTGCGTGAGATAAAAATGGAAATTTTCTCCCAGGATGAAGATGGGTGGCCGGTAAGTTTAATTGGCAAGGTCGAGTTCAAAATTATCTTTGTTGAGCAGGCAATAAATACAGGATACAATTTGTATGAAATTTTCGATTCCTACGAATATACATTTCGCCATGCGCAGGATTTTTTCGATTTTGAAAAAGAGGAGATAAATGAAGCTATTCAGAAGTTTTATAATTACGGATTACATCAACCCAACATTTGTTTGCTCGAAAGAATCGAGATTCTGCCGGAATACAGAGGTTATAAAATTGGAGCGAAAGCTGCCAAAGACATCATTTTTCATTTTGGTTCAGGCTGTGGTTTATTTGTCATCCAGGCGTATCCGCTTCAGTTCGAGTCAAAAAATGAAGAACAGGATGACTGGCAAAAACAACTGGAATTAGATAAATTCTCCTCTCAGGAAAAGACCGCATTTAATCAATTGAAAAATTACTATAAAAGCTTTGGCTTTGATGAAATACCGGGCTACAAAGACCTGCTGTTTTACAATCCACTTTTCAAAAATGAGCGATTAGATGATATTGATTTGGAAGAATAAAAGTGCATTAATTATGACCACAATTGAATTAGAAAAAGTACTACAGAATCTGCTACATTTAACTGCAGAAACCGAAGTCGTAGAATTTAAAGAAGCAAAAAATGGTTACGATTTTACAAAGTTAGGTAAGTATTTTTCGGCATTAAGTAACGAAGCTAATTTGAAAGGGAGACCGTATGCATGGATGGTATTTGGAATAGAAGACAAACACCACAAAATAGTTGGCAGCCAGTTTCGTACAGACAGAAAAAAATTAGACAGTCTGAAAAGTGAGATAGCCAACAAAACCACTAACCGGATTACTTTTATTGAGATACATGAATTATTTATTACTGAAGGCAGAGTAGTAATGTTTCAGATACCTGCTGCCCCCAAAGGCTTTCCTGTTGCTTTTGAAGGACATTATTACGGTCGTGATGGCGAAGAGTTGGTCCCACTTAACCTGGAAGAAATTGAACGGATAAGAGCCCAGGTTACGACAGAGGACTGGAGTGCTGCAATAGTGCAGGGTGCCGGTATTGAAGATTTAGATGAGGAGGCTATTTTAATAGCCCGTACTAATTTTCTGAACAAGTTCCCCGAAAAATCAGAAGAAGCAAAATCATGGGATAATATTACTTTTCTTAATAAGGCAAAAATCACGATAAAAGGAAAAATAACAAGAACTGCAATAATTCTTTTAGGTAAAGAAGAGTCGGAGCACTTTATAAATCCTGCGGAAGCAAAAGTCAGGTGGTTATTGAAAGATATGTATGGCAACGATAAAGATTATGCAATCTTTGGTTGTCCAATGCTTTTGGCTGTGGATAAGGTGTATGCCAAAATCCGGAATCTCAAGTACCGATATCTTAAAGAAGGAACCTTATTCCCTGATGAGGTGAATCAATATGAACCCTATTCCATCCGTGAAGCGCTTAATAACTGCATTGCACATCAGGATTACACAAAGCAGGGCAGAATTAATGTCGTAGAGATGGACGACAAATTGATTTTTACCAATTTAGGAAGTTTTATCCCCGGAAGTGTAGAAAAGGTTGTTAAAGATGATGCTCCTGAAGAACATTACAGAAATCGTTTTTTGGCCACAGCTATGTTTAATCTCAAAATGGTTGATACTGCAGGTGGAGGTATTAGAAAGATGTTTAATTTTCAAAGAGAACGATTTTTCCCGATGCCTGATTATGATTTAACAGGAGAGAAAGTAAAGGTAACTATTACCGGGAAAGTGCTTGATATGGATTATGCCCGGTTGTTAGCCCGGAATAAAGATTTAACCCTGGAAGAAATTATGATTCTTGATAAGGTTCAGAAAAAACAACCATTATCAGTTTTAGAAGAAAAACAACTTAAATCGAAGAAACTTATAGAAGGCAGAAAACCGAACTATTTTATAGGTATAAAAGTGGCACAGAAAACCGGACAAAAAGCTGTATATACCAAAAACAAAGCTTTTGACAAACAATACTATCTCGATTTGATAATTAAATCAATCAGGCAACACAAATCTTTGAGCAGAAAAGATGTAGATGAATTACTTTGGAATAAGCTCCCGGACTGGATGGATGATAAACAGCGCAAAATAAAGATAAACAATCTATTATCTGAGCTTAGGAGGAATGGTAAGATTGAAAACAAAGGTACTTTCAAAGAACCTCAATGGGTTCTAATTATTTAGTTCTAATTAGAAGAATTATTAGAAGAACTATTAGAAGAACTATTAGAAGAGAGCATGAGTAAATCAATTTTCGATAAAATAGATATAATACAAAAGATAGTAGAGCTAATGATAGAAGTTGAATTCTCCGTAATGTTACTTCTAAAGAGGGTAGAGAAACTACTATTTGTACTTATATTCCAGAATACCAACATTTTAGGCAATGTTAAAAGGAAGAAAAGAATTCTCCGTATTGAGGATGAATTTCTCTGTATTTAAAAAAAGAAGATGAAAAAGGAATTTTCCAAAAAGGCGTATAAATTCTCCAAAAAAGATAAAATTATGGATATACCAAATTTCAAAGAAAACCATATAAGCCAGATTCCTGCTTTGCAAATGTTGCAAAAATTAGGTTACCAATATCTTTCGCAGGAAGAAGCCTTACAATTGCGCGGGAACAAAACTGCCAATGTTCTTTTGGAAGATATTCTCCGTAAACAACTCAGGGAAATAAACAGCATCCAGGTAAGTACAAGTAAAACGAGCATATTTACCGATGAAAACATCGAACGCGGCATTCTTGCTTTGAAAAATCTTCCTATGAACGAAGGTTATATCAATGCCTGCGAAACAGCGTATAACTTAATCACCCTTGGAAAAGCGCTGGAACAAACTATCGATGGAGATAAAAAAAGTTTTACCCTTCAGTACATCGACTGGAAGAACACAGAGAATAATGTTTTTCACGTAACCGAAGAATACAATGTGATGCGAAGCGCCAGCAAAGAACATTATCGCCCCGATTTGGTGTTGTTTGTAAATGGCATTCCATTTTGTATTATCGAATGCAAACGCCCCGACATGAAAGAGCCTTTAAAACAGGCCATTAGTCAGCATCTGCGAAATCAACAGGAAGATGGTATTCGCCATTTGTATGTCTATTCACAGTTAATTTTAAGTTTGGCAACACAGGAAGCAGCCTATGCGACCAATTCCACACCCGAAAAATTCTGGTCGAAATGGCAGGAGAAATTTGATACTGCAGCAGAAGAAAAAACTTATTTAAACGAATTAACAGCTTTAAAGAACAGTCCCTTAACAGGTGAACAAAAAAGCAAGCTGTTTTCAGGTCATTTTAAATATGTAAGACACTATTTTGACGCGCTTGAAGATGCCAATATTCAGATTACCGAACAAGATAAATACCTCTATGGCTTATGCCATTTAAAACGACTGTCAGACATCGCGTTTAATTTCATTCTATTTGATAATGGCGCTAAAAAAATTGCCCGCTATCAGCAGTTCTTTGCCGTAAAAAAGTCCATTAAACGATTGGTAAATCCGGAAGGCGGAAAGCGAAAAGGTGGTGTAATCTGGCATACACAGGGAAGCGGGAAGTCGCTTACCATGGTAATGCTGGCACAAGCCATTGCAATGGAAAAGTCGATTCGAAATCCTAAAATCATTTTGGTTACCGACCGCACTGATTTGGACAGGCAAATAACAGGTACATTTCGAAAATGCGGAATGTTTGTAGAAAATGCAACAACGGGGAAACGCCTGGTTGATTTACTGGAAAGTAAAAGCGATGCAATTATTACAACCATTATCAACAAGTTCGCAGCAGCCGTAAAAAAAATCAGAAAGCCGCTTGAAAGCCACGACATTTTCGTTCTGGTTGATGAAGGGCACAGAACCCAGCATGGCATTTTTAATATTGAAATGCAAAAGACATTGCCCAATGCCTGTTTCATTGCAATGACAGGGACACCCTTATTCAAAAAGGACAAAAATACGGCTGCCAAATTTGGCGGTATCATCGATTCTTATACGGTTGACCAGGCAGTGAGTGACAAAGCCGTGGTGCCGTTGCTATACGAGGGGCGGCTGGCAAGGCAGTTAGTGAATGCGAGTCCGCTGGATACGTTTTTTGAAATGGTTTCCGAACCGCTCACTGAATATCAAAAAGCAGATTTTAAAAAAAAATTCAGCAGGGCCGACCAATTGAATGGAGCTGAACAAAAAATATATGCCATTGCCTGGAATATAAGTTTACATTTCAGGGACAATTGGCAGGGCACCCCTTTTAAAGCACAGTTGGTATGCGATAAAAAAATAAATGCCATCCGTTACAAAGAATTTTTGGATGAAATAGGTATTGTAAGCAGCGAAGTTCTGATTTCACCTATTGATGAAAGAGAAGGCGAAGACAGCGCTTATGAAAAATCAAGTGAGAAGGAGAATCGCTTTTGGACAAAAATGATGGATGAGCACGGAAATTCAACAAATTATGAAAAAAACATAATCAACCGGTTTAAAAACGCAAAAGACCCTGAAACAATCATTGTAGTTGACAAGTTATTGACTGGTTTTGATGAACCGAAAAATACAGTACTTTACCTTACCCGTAATCTGCAAGGTCACAAGTTGCTTCAGGCAATTGCAAGGGTAAACCGGGTTTATCCCGACAAAAAATTTGGGTACATAATTGATTATTATGGGGTGATTGAAAATATGGATGATGCTTTGCTTATATATTCATCATTTGAAGATTTTGACGCAGAAGATCTGGAAGGCACATTGATTAATATTAATGAGGAAATAAAAAGATTGCCTCAGAAACATTCTGAGTTGTGGGATATTTTTAAATCAGTTGCAAATAAACGTGATGCAGAAGCTTATCAGGTACTCCTGAAAGATG
Organism: uncultured Prolixibacteraceae bacterium; assembly: GCA_964495655.1. Classification (GTDB taxonomy): domain Bacteria; phylum Bacteroidota; class Bacteroidia; order Bacteroidales; family Prolixibacteraceae; genus JAAYJR01. Next base: position 19,249 of record CAZBWK010000031.1, read on the forward strand.
AAGCAATCCGGGTTCTCTTTTACGATAAACTTGCAGCGTTTGCCAAAGCGATGAAACTGGCACTTTCTTCTGTGCAATTTCACAAAGATGCTGGTGAAAAAACAATTAACCGCTACAAAGATGATTTGGCCATGTTTATACAACTTCGTTTGGCAGTAATTAAGCGGTATTCAGATTCTGTTGATTACAAACAGTACGAAGGCCAAATCCAAAAACTTATTGATACACATATCACTACTGAAAAGGTCGAAATTATAACAGAACTGGTCAATATTTTTGACAAAGAAAAATTTCAGCAGGAAGTTGAAAACACAACGGGGAAAGCTGCCAAAGCAGACAAAATTGCAAGTCGTACTGCCAAACATATATCTGAGAAAATGGAGGAAGATCCTGCATTTTATAAGAAATTCTCCGAACTGCTGAAAGAAACTATTGCAGACTACGAAGCGAAACGTATTGATGAAGCACAATATTTAAGAAGAGTTCAGGATATTATGAACAATGTGCTGACCCATACAGATAAGGATATACCGGAAACATTAAAAGAAAAAGATATTGCAAAAGCGTTTTATGGATTAACATTTGAATTACTGAATGAAAAAATTCAGGATAACGATGTAAAAACACAAATTGCAGTGCAAACCGCTTTGAAGGTTGATGAGTTAGTTAAACATGCGGTATTAGACAATAATATTCCAATAATTGACTGGCAATTTAAATCCAATATTACCGGAAAACTTCAGATTGAAATCGGGGATTATTTAATCGATGAAGTGAGAGATAAATACAATGTCAATCTTTCATTTGGAGAGATGGATGAAATTGCTGATAGGTGTATTGAAGTTGCCAAATTACGTTACAAATAATGAATGACTCAATTCAGTTCGGTAGTAAAAAGATAGAGTTTATGGTGGAGTATTCTACCCGTAAAACTCTTGGAATCACTGTGACTCCTGATTTGGATGTATTGGTAAAAGCTCCGGTTGATAGCACGCTGGATAAAATCAAAGAAAAGCTTTTAAAAAAAGCTCCCTGGATAATAAAACAACAAAGCTTCTTTCTTTCCTTTCAACCGAAAACTCCACCTCGCAGATACGTCGGAGGAGAAACTCATTTATACCTGGGCAGGCAGTACCTTTTAAAAATTGAATCCGGCAAAATGGATTCTGTAAAATTGAAAGGTAAATACCTTGAAGTACAAACATTAGATAAATCAAAAGTTGAAAGATTAGTAAAGGCGTGGTATTTACTCCATGCAAAGTCAAAATTTCAGGAAATTGCCCAACCTCTGATTGACAGATTTAAAAAATACAATGTTGAGCCCGATTCGATTGTATTTAGGGATATGCCAACACGTTGGGGAAGCTGCACTCCCAAAGGGAAAATAATATTAAATCCTGAATTAATAAAAGCGCCCAAAGGCTGTATTGAATATGTAATAATTCATGAGTTGTGTCACTTGATATATCATGACCATACCAGAAAATTCATAGAATTACAAACCAAGGAAATGCCTGATTGGGAAAGATGGAAAATGAAACTGGAGAACCTGCTCGCATAAAAAACGGGTATCTCCTTAAATTTGACAAAATCCCCGCCTTCGTAGTCCCACCAGGAATCGAACCTGGATCTACGGTTTAGGAAACCGCTATTCTATCCATTGAACTATGGGACCATAATAATTAAGGCACGCAAAAATAGTTAAAAACCCGGGTTCAAACAAATCATTAAATTATTTGTTTTATTATTCTGCAATGTTCATCCAATTCTGTGTAAAAAAAGTAAAAATATCTTATAAAAAACGTCAAAATTAAGGTGTCATCAGTAAATTGTATTAAAATTATTTAGAAAAATCATTTTCATAATCTGAAGAGTTAGTCATGGAAAAAAAAAACATCAACCGAAGAAAATTTTTAGGTACAGGCTTAGCCGCTGCAGCATCTGTAACCGTAGGTAATACTTTTGCCTCTCCGCAAAAGTCTTCCAATATTCCCGTCAAACAAAAGGATTCAAATCCATTTAATCCGGCAACATACAGTTCAATGCCAACACATTCATTCGGAAAAACCGGCTTTAAAGTAGGGATCTTAAGCCTGGGAGGACAGGCCACCCTTGAAATTGCAGGAAGGGAAGAGGAGTCTGAGAAAATTATTCATCGCGCCATCGACCTTGGAGTGAATTATATCGATACTGCTGCTTCCTACGGCCGGGGTGTAAGCCAGTTAAACATTGGAAGAGTTATGAAAACCCGCCGGCATGAAGTATGGCTGTCAACTAAAACTCATGACCGCACTTATGATGGTTCTATGCGCCTGCTTGAAGAGAGCCTGAAAAATTTGCAAACTGACCATATTGATACCTGGCAGCTTCATAATATTCAGACACAGGATCAAATGGACCAGATACTTTCAAAAAACGGAGCTATAAAAGCGCTTGAAAAAGCTAAGTCAGAAGGTATGGTAAGATACCTGGGAATTACAGGCCACTTTGAACCGCTTGTACTGCTCCGGGCTATACAAAACTACCCTTTTGATTCAATCCTGTTAGCTGTCAATGCAGCCGATGTGCATTATCTGAGTTTTAAAAATTATTTACTTCCCGAGGCTCAAAAACTGGGAATTGCGATTATTGGCATGAAGGTAACCACAAGGGGAAGGATGCTCTCCACCTGGACCCCACCACCGCCAAACGAACAACCTGAACGGCTGCGCACTTCAAAACCTGGTGCAATAACCATCAGGGAAGCTTTAACATATAATATGAGCCTTCCGGTTAGCACAACTATTATAGGTGTTGATTCTATTGAACAGATTGAAGAAAATGTAAAAATAGCTTCAGATTTCTCTCCGCTAAGTCAAAATGACCTTGCAGAAATTGAATATAAAACTCTTCCTGTAGTAAGACAGGGTCTATATTTCAGAAGATGGGAACTCGGAGCATAAAATTAAATTTTTATCTCTGTATTAAAAATAATTACATTTTATAAGTAAAATTATTTGTTCAGAAAAAAAATATAGTTAGTTTTGAGCCAAATAAAATAAATACTTTGAGATTAAATTCTTTACATAACAGTAACTGGTGGTGGCGCAACTTTATAAAAGCTGCGTAAACATTTTTTACTGAAGGTAAAGCCAAAGAAGGGATTTGTTGTTTACGCAGCAAATCCCTTCTTTTTTGTAAAACACTAATAAAAAATAATGTAATCATGACAAGACAAAAGAAAATTTTTCTGGACGATTCGGAGATGCCTAAGCAATGGTATAACCTTGCTCCCGACCTTCCTTCTCCTCTAAATCCGCCATTGGGACCTGATGGTAATCCCATTTCTCCTGAGATGCTGGCGCCTGTATTTCCTATGAACCTTATTGAGCAGGAAGTCAGCCAGGATCGATGGATTGACATTCCTGAAGAGATAAGAGAAATTTTAGTCAGCTGGCGACCCAGTCCCCTGGTTCGCGCTTTTGCACTGGAGGAAGCGCTCGGAACACCGGCAAAAATATACTACAAAAATGAAAGTGTCTCTCCTGCAGGAAGCCATAAACCTAATACAGCTGTGGCTCAGGCCTGGTATAACAAGCAGTTTGGAATTACACACCTGACAACCGAAACAGGTGCGGGACAATGGGGAAGCGCTCTTGCTTTTGCATGCTCACTTATCGGACTGGAATGCAAAGTTTATATGGTACGTGTAAGCTTTGACCAAAAGCCTTTCCGTAAAATGATGATGAATACCTGGGGTGCAACCTGTATTGCAAGTCCCAGCACTGAGACACAAGCCGGAAGAAATATCCTGGAAAAATTTCCCGATACCCCGGGCAGCCTTGGTATTGCTATTTCTGAAGCAATTGAGGAGGCTGTTACTGATCCTAAAGGAAAAACACGCTATTCCCTGGGTTCAGTCCTTAACCATGTAATGCTCCATCAAACCATAATCGGATTGGAGGCAAAAAAACAACTGGCAAAGGTGGGTGTCAAAAATCCGGATGTAGTCATTGGCTGCTGCGGAGGAGGCAGTAACTTTGCAGGTATATCCTTCCCGTTCATGTATGAAAAAATACACGGAGCAGACATAAAAATCATTGGCGTTGAACCTTTTAGCTGTCCTACACTCACAAAAGCGCCGTTTATTTACGACCATGGCGATGTGGCCAGAATGACTCCCCTGCTGCCTATGTATAGTTTGGGTCATTCATTCATTCCGGCTCCTATTCATGCCGGCGGGTTGCGTTATCACGGAATGGCGCCACTTGTCAGCGCTGCACTTAAAGACGGACTGATGGAGGCAGAGGCTGTTCATCAGAGCGAATGTTTCGAAGCAGGATTGCTTTTCGCAAAAACTGAAGGTATAATACCTGCACCGGAAACTACTCATGCCATTGCCACAACTATACGTGAAGCACAAAAAGCTAAAGAGGAGGGTAAAGAAAAAGTAATATTGTTCAATTTCAGCGGCCATGGTATGATGGACCTTCTGGGTTATGAAAAATATCTGACAGGTCAGCTTTCAGACTATGAGTACCCGGAATCTGCAATTGCAGAAAACCTCAAAGAGCTGGATGGCTATCCCCGCCCAAAATAACAACTGTCCGCCAGCTTAATTTATCGGGCATTGTTATAAATTTTTATATGCTGACACTGATCGCAGGAATAAGTATTATTAACCCGGTTATTTACCGATAACCGGGTTGATAACTGTAAAGGCAAAGTAAATCCAATGCTAAAAAAAACTGAAAACCAGATCATCTGAAACCTCATCTTTAATAATCTGCAATACTGACTTAATATCTTCAAAATGGTGCCTCTTTCCCTGAAGGATATTATTCAGGTATGCCAAGTCCTGACCGGAAAAAAAATTACCGGTCACCTCACTGCGGATTATCAATCCTTTTTCAACATGTAACTTAATAGTTAACTCCAAACCCTCCACTGATAGCAAGTTAATATAATCATATGCAGGTGAATAACCAAAATTCCACTTCCATGTCCTGAATTTTTCATCTGCAAGAGTGTCGACTGCCAAACAGTCATTTTGTGTTAACTCATAAATAACTGAATTAATCTTCTGAAGCTGTTCGTCAAGTAAAAAATTTCTGAAATCATTAAAAGTCCAGTTATTATGAAGATGATCAGCAATATTCACTACCTCACTCCTTATTGATTTTACTCCCTTTGAAATATATTTTTCTTTGACGTCTGCCTTTAGAGACAACCCCAGTTTTTTAAGATCAGAATTAAACAGAAGAGTGCCGTGATGCAATACCCGGTTTTTATAAATATGTTGCGCATTGCCGGAAATTTTTCTGCCTCCTGTGATAAGGTTATTATAACCGGAGGTGGTTACTGTTAAATTCAGTTTTGCAAATGAATCAATAAGAGGCTGGGTGAATATGTCGAAGTCAATCTCAGAGCTGTTTTGCACTGTTTTAATATAGGTGAAATTTAAATTGCCTGTATCATGAAATACAGCCCCTCCTCCTGATATACGCCTTGCCAGTTTTATATTGTTACTTTTAACGAATTTGTAATCAATTTCCCCCAGGGCGTTCTGGTGTTTCCCGATTACCACGGTATCAGAACTCTTCCACAACATAAAAACATCATCACTGAAGTTTTTCAGGAAATACTCTTCAGCCGCAAGACAAAAAAAGGGATCTCTGCTATTTAAGTTAATGCAAAGCATGAAATTTAATTTTAACAGTTTGCAAAAATGTTAAAATTCAATTATAATACCAACTGTAGGCAGTACTGTCCCGGTTGTATTTTTTACCCTTCTTAACAGATACCTGGAGTTGTTGTCTGTCAAAACAAACTCTCCGTTCCCGTCTGTTTCCCTCACAACAATATCTGTTTGTTCAGCCTGATTATTATAAACATTCTGAATATCGAGATAAAACTTGGCAGTAACCTTTTCAAGATAAAATGATTTATCGACACGCAAATCCAGCTGGTGAAAAGGCTTAAATCTTTCTGAATTCAACAGGTTATAATCAAAATAAGGCCCTCCGGCAATATTCCAGGCTTCTGTCAGTGAACTTCTATCCATATCGTAAGGAGTGAATGGGAGTCCCCCGACAAACCTCCAGCGGAAACCGGCACGCCATCCTTTATTGAATTCTTTTGTAGTAGTTATATTTAAAAGATGCTTCGAATCCCAGTTTGTGGGAATATAAATACCTTCGGTACTGAGAAATTCACTTCTTACCAATGTGTATGACAAATTAAAATTAAATCCCTCAGTTGTGTTGATCCGGGTTTGAAATTCTACTCCGTAAGCACGACCCTCTGCGTCAGAAATAACCTCTTCATCTCCGACAACTCCAAAATCTGCCCCCTTATTTGCAAGGCTGATCCGGTCATTTACTGAAAAGGGATAATCTGAGTATCCTTTCCAAAATCCTTCCAAACTAAAGAGAACACTTTTTGCAGGTTGATATTCAACTCCGCCAATTAAATGATCTACTGAAATATATCTAAGATCATTGTTTTTATTAACGAATTCACCCCCCTGCTTAAATCCCAATGTAGTATACGGAGGCAGCTGGTAATACCTTCCGGTGTTAAAATTAATATTCCAGTTGCCTGACAAACTATAAGAGGCTGAAAACCGCGGAGATATTTGTTTAAACAGATCACTCATCGATTCTGAATAATTATTGGCATCTGCCCTGACACCCATAGAGAGTGAAAGCCTTTCAGCCATAAGATTTTTACCTGCCTGAGCAAAAATTCCCCATTTAAAAACATCCAAATCTGTATTATAATCGATTTTTACTGTCTCGTCATTGTAATACCTGTTTTGCAAAGTTGAATTATAATATTTTGCCAGGTCAAGGTTCACTCCCAGGTTTATCTTATAGCCATTCAACCTTGTTGTATTCTCAAAACGGAATTTATTCTCAATCTCTTCAGATGTATAATCCAGTATTTTATTCTCCTCTGAACTGTCATCATTGTCAAAATATTTATAAGCGCCGTTATTTAGATGGCTCCGGCTTATTACCAGTGTCTGATAGCTGTTCTCCCTGAAATGCTTGTACACTGCTCCCAAAGTGTAGTTCCACTGTTCATTGACAGGAATCTGACCCAATATGTATCTTTGTTGTTCATCAGGATCCGGGATATCCAGATTGAGATCGAATACGTCGACCGCACCCAGGCCAATTAATGTGAGTTCATTTTTACTGTCAAACCTTGTACGCACCTTAAATTGCATGTCGGTAAAGTTAGGCAGGAATGGCAACTCAAGTACACTGAATAAAAATTGCAGATATGAGCGCCTGACTGATAGCACCATTGATGTTTTATCTCCCAGAGGACCGTCAATTGTTGCAGCAACTTCAGATGCTCCAACAGATCCCTGCAACTTCATCCTGGTCTCATTACCATCGATCTGAAAGAATTCCAGCACCCCGCTGAGTGCATTACCCCTGTTAGCAGGAAAAGCTCCGGAATAATAATTGACCTCACGTAAAAAATCTGCATTTATTATTCCAACAGGGCCTCCGGAAGCACCCTGGGTGGCAAAATGGTTAATAAACGGAACCTCCACCCCGTCCAGATAAAAACGGCTCTCCGAGGGCCCTCCTCCACGGATTATGACATCGTTCCTGAAGGCAGGGGTGGACTGAACCCCGGGAAAGGACTGTATAACTTTTGAGATATCCCTGTTGGCTCCCGGACTTTTTTCAATTTCCCCGATCCCTATGCTTCTCAGAGAGACAGGGCTTTCCAATGTTTTTCTAAAAGGAGATGCAGTGACTGTTACCTCTTCTATTTGTTCCCGTTGCTCTTCCATCCGGATCTCTATAAAACTGGTGTTTGCCACACTTACTTCTATCTCAGGGGAAACAGCTCTCTTATATCCTACAAAGGAGGACTCCAGCCTTATAAACCCGGGGTTAAGGCCATTTAATATAAAATTGCCATCCAAATCAGTTATAGTCCCGGTGGTTGTCCCCGAAACAATTATATTTACAAAAGGCAGGGGATCATTACTGACATCATCGACAATTCGGCCTTTAAGTGATGCCTGTTGGGATAATGCATAAAATGGAAGAGACAGCAATATAAATACTCGTAAAATTCTCATAACTTTCATTTTGTATGTTTAAGGCGTACAATAATTTTCCAGGCAATCTCCTTTGCCGTGGTTATTGTGGTAAGGTCAGTAAACAATTTTCCGTTCTCCCCTGTCGGATGACTGTGACCAATCGGGTTAAGAAAGTACTCCTTTTCATTGTCAAGCGGATCGATAGTAACTGAATAAACTAGGGCAGGCTGCAGGGAACCAAAATAGTTGATATCTCCCGGGAATCTGTTATTTGTCCAGTGCCGGTTGGAGTCCCATGCCTGATTTATTTCCATTAAAATATTAAATTTTCTGTCACCTGAATAACTTGTGGCAGTAACCAGTTTAAAATCTGAAAGGGGAGTTGCCGAAGTGAGGGCATCAGTTACTGCCGTTTCGGGAGATGGTATATATAACCCGTCGGGAGCCTTTATGTTACGTTTATGTGCCCAATAAGGCAAAGTAGCCGGCCTGCGGGCCTCACCGGGTTCATCTTTCCATCTGCCCGGTGCAATTTCTCCATGTCCGTATACACCTTTGGCAACATAATGAGTAACATATAATGTCTCAATATAGTTACCTTCAATATCTTCAGTCCATATAGCAAATGACGGATGGTTAAATGATTTTCCTTTAATAAATTCAATCTCAATATGCCTGGCAGGATTTTGCGGAGAGGTACGTATAACAATTGTATCCTGTTCAACCTTCCTGTGCATGACACAACTGCTTAATAACAGAACTGCTCCAAGTAACAGGTTTGTTTTCATTTCGGTTAAAATAAATTTTTTAAAATAAACAAGTTTACATAAAAAAAGTTTACAAATAAAAGATTATCGTTCTCTTCTGAATTTTTAATATTTGCCAGACATTGATATTTTTGTATAAATAAAAAACAACATAATGAGAGTAGTGATACAGCGTGTTAAAGAGGCCGGTGTTACAGTTGATGGTAAAGTGGTTTCTTCCATTGGAACCGGACTGCTGGTACTATTGGGAATAGAAGACTCAGATAGTGAGGCTGATATAGACTGGCTGGTTAAAAAAATTGTTCAGCTACGTATATTTGCTGATTCAAATGGTGTAATGAATCTTTCTGTACATGAAGTATCAGGAGATATATTAATTGTAAGCCAGTTTACCCTTCATGCAAACACAAAAAAAGGTAACCGTCCCTCATATATCAGGGCATCAAAACCCGGTTTTGCTATTCCGATGTATCAAAAATTTATCGATAAAGTTGAAGAGGTTACAGGCAAACGGCCCGGTCATGGAATATTCGGGGCAATGATGGAGGTCTCTCTGGTAAACGACGGACCGGTAACTATCATTATTGATTCAAACCAAAAAGACTTTTAACAGGATCATTAATTATTATCCTATTTTTTCCTGGTTGTAATGTAATTCATTAATTCAATAAGAGAGTTCCTTGCTTCACTTTCAGGATATTCCATTAATGCATTGACTGCATTATCCCTGAATTCATTCATCTTCTGAGTGGCGTAGTCAAGACCTCCTTTTTCTTTGACCATCTGTATAATTTCCTGAACAACAGCAGGATTTTTATTTTTCCTTTTTATAAGCCTTAAAATCCTCCTGCGCTCGGCAGAATCACAATTCCTTATAACATAAAGCAGCGGAAGGGTAATTTTTTTCTCTTTTATATCATTACCGGTAGGTTTCCCGATAATTCCCCTTCTCTGGTAATCGAAAATATCATCTTTGATCTGAAAGGCTATCCCTGCATCCTGGCCTATTTTATACATTCTTGCCGGCAGTTCCTCATCGTCAGTCACTGAAGCAGTACCAATAGCCATACTTGTAGCAATAAGAGATGCGGTTTTTTTTCTGATTATCTCAAAATAGGTTTCCTCATCGATATCCAGCCGGCGGCTCTTCTTAACCTGCAATATCTCTCCTTCACTCATCTCCCTGACTGCCCTGGATATTAAATGAAGGAAATTATATTTTTTATTTTCCAGTTGTAAAAGCAAACCCTTTGCAAGAATATAATCTCCTACCAGAACAGCCAGCTTGTTTCTCCACAGTGCATTAATGGAAAAGGTACCCCTGCGTTCATATGACTCATCAACAACATCATCGTGAATAAGAGTGGCTGAATGAAGCAACTCTACCGAACATGCTGCAAGTTGTGAAAATTCGTTGGGTTCACCATGAAGTCTGGCAGACAAAAAAACAAAAACAGGTCTGAGCTGCTTGCCTTTTGTCTTATATAAAAAATTCAGTATTGTTCCTAACAAGGGTACATCACTTTGGATAGCTTTTCTATAATATAACTCAAATTCCTTCAGCTCTTTTTTAATCGTATGTTTAATTCTGTTTGTTTCTCCCATTATATTCCCTGATGGTTTTTCAATTTAACCAACTAACTTAGAATATTTAGTTGAATAAAAGAGCTGTTTACATTATTTTTTTTGATTTTAGCAAAATGAAACGAGCATGATTGTGAAATCACCCAAGGTGATGATTAAAATTGCGAGTTCCATATGATACCTTTGAAAATAATTAATTTTAATCATATGAAACGAGCATGTAAAATATTTACACTCAAGGTGATGATTAAAATTGCGAGTTCCATATGATACCTTTGAAAATAATTAACTTTAATCATATGAAATGTATCCTAATGAAAATTAGTACATTATTGTAAAAATCAAAATCTGCAAAACACACATAATCAACTATTTAGTGAATGTTTTAAGATTTTATATAATTTTTTATAAAATATATTAAGATCTTTTTGTTTTTTATTTTTATTTGTTTTACATTTGAAACATTAATTTTTAAAAGCGATTATTATGGAAGCACTTTCAAGGTCTCCTTAATTGTTTCATTAAAAACTGATGATCGTAAACTACACAAAATCCTCATTTTTTTTATTTCCTCCAATTAATGTTTGACTTATCCCACCCTATAATTTATGGGATACACTAACCTGTTGTGCCTGAACTGATGATAAAAACTATTTAATAAAATTATAATTTAATTTATTAGCATCATGAAAACAATTTACTCGTCTTGTTGCAATTTTTCAGAATGGCTCACTGGCAAACTGGCCGGAGTCATTTTTCTAATGTTGGTGTTTGCATTTACGGCAAACGGACAACCACCTAAAGCTTCTATCGACCAGGCCAGAAATGGCTCTTCTTCTAATCCTGTTAACCCGGTAGCCTGGTCAAACGGTAACCTCAATGCACAGCAGGCCCATTACCGCGAAAATTATTCAGTGCCCTACAGAGTTCGTATGGAGAATCTTCCGCTTAACACTCCTTTGTATATAGACATTGAGTATGATACTAAACACACCTACAGACATGCTCTCGATTTCCTTACTCATTATCAGCACATGTATCCTCATGATGAGTTTGGCCATCCTGAAGAAATTGTTCAGCCATGGGACGGAGTCTTTAATGAACCTGCACCTGCTGATATCCATGAATTTCTGATTACTGCGCCGGGTGACTACGGCTCTCCGGTGCCCGGACAACCTACTGATGAATTTAATGAACACTTGGCTCATAGTGGTGGTGATCATGTGAAAATGACCGGATTCTATGCGGAAATTACCGGTTTTGAATATCTTGAGCAGGAATCATTAACTCTTCAACAGGCTACAACATCTGTCAGGGTTCACTTTATTGCCCATAACTCTGATGCAGTTATTGCCTGGGGTGGACATATTGCAAGTGTTCACTACTGGGGTACCGATCCTGACGGGGATCCTTACTCTGCCGGCGGCATCGATGGTTCTCCCTATCACATGAGGCTTGTGGGATGGTCTTTTGGTCAAACAGGGAACCAGGACCGCTCACTCTCTGCGGCTGCAGTTAGTGTTGAGTGTACCGAAATACTGGTTGAGGCAGATGATGTTTCTGTCTGCTATGGTGAAAGCGCCGAGCTGACAGCTATTGCATCCGGCGGCGTGGCTCCTTATGAGTTTACATGGTACCGGCTTGATGGTATGAATGAAGTCGAAATAGGTAGCAGTATAGTCAATGAAGAGCCTGCTGAGGCTTCTGTTATTGTGAATCCTTCGTCTACAACTACATATATTGTAAGGGTGGTAGATGCTCAGGTGCCTACTGACGGTGAGGACTGTGTAGGTGAGACCTCTGTTACTGTTACAGTTCATGAAAATCTGACCTGCTCAATCGATGAGTATGAGGATGTCTCCTGCTATGGCGCTGAGGACGGACAGGCACAGGTGACGGTGACTAACGGAGTCGAACCTTTCTCTTATCTCTGGAAGGATGCAGATGATAACACTGTCGGTGGTGATTCTCCCCTGATCGAAAATCTTGGTCCCGGGACTTACACTGTGTATGTCACTGATGCAAATGGTTGCGAAACAAGCTGCGAGATCACTATCGATGAACCACTCGAAATGACCTGCTCAATCGATGAGTATGAGGATGTCTCCTGCTATGGCGCTGAGGACGGACAGGCACAGGTGACGGTGACTAACGGAGTCGAACCTTTCTCTTATCTCTGGAAGGATGCAGATGATAACACTGTCGGTGGTGATTCTCCCCTGATCGAAAATCTTGGTCCCGGGACTTACACTGTGTATGTCACTGATGCAAATGGTTGCGAAACAAGCTGCGAGATCACTATCGATGAACCGCTCGAAATGACCTGCTCAATCGATGAGTTCCATGATGCTTCCTGTGAAAATGGAAGTATGGACGGATGGGCTCAGGTTTCTGTTACAAACGGCGTTGAACCTTTCTCTTATCTCTGGAAGGATGAAAGTGACAATACCGTAGGTGGTGACGCTGCCCTGATCGAAAATCTCGGCCCCGGTACCTATACCGTGTATATTACTGATACAAATGGTTGTGAAACAAGCTGCGAAGTTACAATTGGAGAAATACCCTGCGAGGTTACCTGTGAAACTGCTTATGGTATGCTGGAAGATAATGCTACCTGTTTCATTGGTGACGGATTTAATAACTGGGGATGGACCAACCTGGTTACACCTTCAGAAGATATGTACATCTTACCTCTCTATGCAGGTGCTGCTAACTGTGTTGCCGAAAATGGTGAACTGGTCGGATCTGTTGAAATAGATTATGACGGAGGTGATCTGACAGTCAAATACTTAATAAATCAGGGTTATTCGATGAGTGAAGCCCACATCTATGTTGGTTGTGGAAAATATCCGGTTCTGCGAAACGGTAAGGAGACTATTGCTCCGGGACAATATACTCATAATAGCACCGGACTTGACAAAGTAGTAGAGTATACTGTATTATTTGAAAATGTCGACGGACCTGTTTATGTAATTGCCCATGCCGTTGTCTGCGATGTTAGTGGTTCAGCTATCAGCTCAGCTTCAACAGTTCATGGAATTGATTGCAACCAGCAAATTGCGGCAGAAAAGTCTGCTTCTGTAGAGGATCCGGGGTTAGAAACCAGCAGTTTGAATGTTTATCCGAATCCATTTACTGAAAAGGTCTCCTTCGAATTTGTCGCAGGGAAAGACGCTAATGCCCGACTGGAAGTTACTAACCTGCAGGGTCAGCGGATAGCGATCCTTCTGGATAAACAAGTTAGAAAGGGTGAGTTAAACCGCGTGGAATTCATGCCTTCAAGTGAGGTTTCCGGTATATATATTTACAGATTATTCCTTGATGATAATGTGAGTACCGGAAGGATCATATACAGGAAAGAATAGTAGTGGAAATTGTACCGAAAAATGATCAATAAATTGTTGAAGGTTTAGATCAATCATTAGTGAATGCAGAGGCTGTCATGAATTTCCGGCAGCCTCTCTTTTTTGTAAATTAATAAAGATAAGTGTTATCATTAATTTGAGAAGATTTCATCACCTGTCATATAATGCAATATATTCTTGTTCAGATGCTACACTCTTATAGGCAGGTCTTATTATTTTGCCTTTGTTAGCAATTTCTTCCATCCTGTGGGCACTCCAACCCACTATTCGGGCTACAGCAAATAGTGGTGTGAATAATTCTGGTGGTATATCTAACATTTTATATACCAGTCCGGAATAAAAATCAACATTTGCACTCACACCTTTATACATTTTCCTGTGTTCAGCAATCACCTGAGGAGCAAGTCTCTCTATTCTGGAATATAGATCAAATTCATCATATAATCCTTTTTCTTCTGCAAGTTTGTGTGCATATTTTTTTAATATAACTGCTCTTGGATCCGATAAAGAATATACAGCATGTCCTATTCCATAGATTAGCCCAAGATTATCAAAAGCCTGTTTTGATAAAATTTTATTCAGATATGCAGCAATCTCCTCATCATCCTTCCAATCTGAAACATTTTGCTTAATATTTTCCATCATTTGTGATACTTTGATATTTGCACCTCCATGTTTTGGCCCTTTTAATGAGCAGATTGAAGATGCTACTGCCGAATAAGTATCTGTCCCTGATGATGAAACTACATGATTTGTAAAAGTAGAGTTATTCCCGCCGCCATGTTCTGCATGCAATACCAGAACCAGATCCAGAAGTATTGCTTCTAATTTTGTGTATTTATTGTCAGGTCTAAGCATGTGAAGGATGTTTTCTGCTGTCGATAATCCTTTTGATGGCTTATGTATAATCAAACTTTTATTTTTAAAATAATATAAGAAAGCTGAATATGAATATACTGCGATAAGTGGAAAATTTGATATTAAATAGAGGGACTGCCTTAAAACATTTTCCAATGAAGTATCATCCGGATTCTTATCAAAGCTATATAATGCTAAAACACTTCTTGATAACGTATTCATCACATCTTTGCCAGGTGATTTCATAATAGTATCTCTCACAAAACCTTTAGGCAGATTCCTGTTCTCATCCAATATTTTTTTTATCAAATATAATTGATCAGTGCTTGGGAGTTTCCCAAATAACAAAAGATAAATAGTTTCTTCAAATCCAAACCTTCCTTCTGTAACAAATCCGTCAATTATTTCATTAATATCAATGCCTCTGTATATTAATTGTCCTTCGATTGGACAAACCTCACCCTCTCTTACCTCAGTTCCCCTGACTTCAGCAATTTCTGTTAATCCGGCTAAAACCCCCTTTCCGCTAATATCCCTTAATCCTCTTTTAACATCATACTTAATATATAATTCATCATTGATGATGCTCGATTTTGAAATTTCTTCACTAAGGGCCTTTAAAATATTTCTATTCATTGGATAAATCCTTTCTATATTTGTTTAGATCAATAAAATATGACTGCCTACCTGATTCGAAGACAATATACATTTTATTTGTACCCCTGCCTTCTCAATGAAATACTGCCCATTCATCCACATAGATTAACATAACTCCATACACTATTAAAAAAAGCAGTAATATTTCCATAAAAATCAGAATCTTTCCCTGTATTAATTTCATCAATGCTAACCATTATATATACGAGTCTTTTTTTCATACAGTTGAATAAAAATAGTAATAAATGCCTATTTTTTTGATTTATAAATATTTTTAACTTGCGTCAGCAAAGTATGATGAATCATATAAAATTTACTCATAATATCTTTATTATATTGAACCACATTTGTTTATATACAAAATGAATAATGAGTAAGGGTAACTGTATTTGTTTTCCCACTTGATGAGGGAGCTATCGGAAAGCTGGTTTTTGGAAGGTTGGGTGGTATCATACTGAGGTAAAGTAATCTGGCTAAAGCACCATTCATGAATTATTTCTTCATTTACAGGCTCAGATTTTTGTATATTTTTGGCGTAATTTGACGGAGGTTTTAAGTCAATAAGTTTTGCCGGAGAAGTGAGGAATAATTCGCCAGCAAGTTTGCGGCAAACGAGGTGAATAGATTCATCGGCCACGTTTTCAATGCCTTTGGATGGCCGGTTATCGGTAATTTGCGATTTAACAATAAATGCCAGAAATTCTTCATGATCTTCTGGTGAAACCAAAACTGCACCTTTCATCATTTCTTCCCGGAACCGGTTGCGCACAACCTTTAGCAAGGCATCGAATACCGGATTTCCGGGATTAACATAAAACATCCGGCCTCCAAAATTATTAAATTGATAATCCAGAAAAATCTGCTTGTCGAAACAAAGTTTAAAACCGATTAAATCGGCCTGCATGTTATAGTCTTCACGTAAAACATTTAATAGTTCTCCGGGAAATTTTTCGATTTCAAAAACCGATTGATTGAGCGGGATTAATTCTCCACCAAAATATTGAAATGCCTTTTCAAAAAACCGCTGAATATAAACCGGCTGAAGCCTTCGTTCATCTGAAAGTTCCTTCAGTTCTTTGGCGCTACGGTAATCAATATCGCTGTGTGCCATTTTTTTAGTTTGTTCAGCAATCTTTTTCTTTACATTATCCTCGGTCAGACTTTTTTCAATAGTTTCATCAAATTTTGTTTCTTTTTGGTTAAAGGTGGAATTAATTATATCTTCCATGCCCACCTCTTCAAAAATATCTGAAATCACATCATAGACTCTGTCACTTCCTATATGTTCACGTATAATATCAAGTTTCCGTAATAGTCTTTCATCTGTTCCTTCAACCTGCGGATAAAAAACTTGTTAATCCCTGAAGCATTTTTATTAATCCACTTATCATTGTCCCGAAATTTTTCTTCAAGTTTAATAGAGGTATTAATATATGAGTGTGTCCTGTTATTCCTAATTATAAATACAACTGGGTATTTAGGATTTTTTTCATCAGTATTAGAATAAAAAGTATTAAGAATTAGATATACTGTTGCCATTTTTTATGACTATTATGACTAAATTATGACTACATATTTTCACAATTATACGTTTTATTACCCAATATTACACAAAGGAGATATTAACAGAAATCAAGGAATAACATTAAAAAACCCCGTCAAACCTTTTATTTGACAGGGTATCAGATTTTTATATTTCCGTACCCCGGAAGCGACTCGAACGCTTGACCTACTGCTTAGAAGGCAGTTGCTCTATCCAACTGAGCTACCGGGGCAGCCTTTTTTTGTGGTGCAAATATATAAAATTTGATCCTGTTTAGGGACTTTTATTTAAAAAATAGAACCAGCCTCCGGTAACAAGTTAACTATAATAGCTGGATGCCGTTGGCGGAACATTGCTCTATCATTTCAGCAGGCCATATGCTTGACTGTATCTCACCTATATGGGCTTTCCGTAAAAAGAACATGCATAACCGCGACTGCCCTATGCCTCCCCCAATGGTGAGGGGTAATTCCGATTTTAACAGTTTCTCGTGCCACATCAACTCTTTACGCTCTTCCAATCCCCTTATCCTAAGTTGAGTAAGCATAGCATCAGGATCAACCCTTATACCCATCGAAGAGATCTCAAAAGCACGTTTCAGAACATCGTTCCACAAAATGATATCCCCGTTGAGGCCTTTATATCCGTTAACAGTCGGTGTGGTCCAGTCATCATAGTCAGGTGCCCTGCCGTCATGAATCTCACCATTAGGCATCTCGCCGCCTATACCAATCACAAAAACTGCCCCGTATTCCCTGGCTGCCTTATTTTCCCTTTCTGCAGGAGACAGTGAAGGATATGCCTCTGCAAGTTCTTCAGCATGTATGAATGTTATATCCTCAGGTAAATATGGCTCTATATCAGGATAAATGTCTGATACATAAAACTCTGTGCGCACAATGATGGAGTATAGCTTGCGGACTATCTTCTTCAGAAAAACAAGATCCCTCTCCTCTTTGGTAATTACCCTCTCCCAGTCCCACTGATCGACATAAAGGGAGTGAATATTGTCCAGCTCTTCATCAGGCCTGATGGCATTCATGTCTGTATAGATCCCGTAACCAGGTTTTATACTGAGGTCTGCCAAAGCAAGCCTCTTCCATTTGGCAAGTGACTGTACAATCTCTGCCATCTCATCTCCCATCTCCTTCATGGGAAAAGAAACCGGCCGCTCAATGCCGTTGAGATCATCATTCACACCTGTTCCCTTTTTTACAAATAACGGCGCAGTTACCCTGCGTAACCTTAATTCTGATGACAGGTTCATCTGAAAAAAGTCTTTTATAAGCTTTATAGCCTGCTCAGTCTGGGTTACATCTAAAACCGACTGATAATCTTCTGGAATAAATAACTTCATAATTTTAGTATTTATATATTTCTTGCAAAAATAGCTTTATTTTGGAAATTTGCAACTAAATTGATAAAATTTCGTGCAAAATA
>CAZBWK010000032.1:0-31737 GCA_964495655.1 uncultured Prolixibacteraceae bacterium
CCCCACCCATTCTTTGCTGAGCTTCAGACGTGGTTTCATAAATTCCTGAAGCAACAGCAGCCATCATGGCTGATCCCAGGGCACAAGCCTGTTCTGAACCAGCTACTTTTATAGGCACATTGAGCACATCAGCCACCACCTGCATCACGAACGGTGACTTCTTGGCAACTCCGCCGAGGGCAATCATTCCGTCAATACGCAACCCCTCTTCAATAAAACGGTCGTTTATCAATTTTGACCCAAAAGCGGTAGCTTCCACCAGGGCCCTGAAAATGCGGGGTGCATCAGAGCCGAGCGTAAGACCGGTAACAGCTCCTTTAAGGGCTTCGTTTGCATCAGGGGTTCGCCTGCCATTCATCCAGTCGAGGGCAACGATGCCACTTTCTTCAACCGGAATTTTTTCAGCCTCTTCATTTAATGCTGCAATTATTTGTTCTGATGTTTTTTGTATAAGATCCTGTTTGGTTTTTTTATCGATCAGGTCCGAATTCTTCAAAATATTTGTGAGTGGCCACTCAAGTACCCGCCTGAACCAGTTATAGATATCGCCAAAGGCAGCTTGTCCGGCCTCAAGTCCAATCAGTCCCGGAACAATAGATCCGTCAACCTGTCCGCAGATGCCCCTGATCAGTTTATCGCCCATATCCTCTTCAGATACAACAAGCATATCACACGTTGAAGTGCCCATGACCTTTGACAGATAATAGGGTTTGATCCCGGCCCCCACAGCTCCCATATGGGCATCGAAGGCCCCCACTCCAACAATAACATCGCGTGTAAGTCCAAGTTTATCAGCCCACTCCGGTGTAATCCTTCCTGCAGGAACATCACAGGTGTATGTCTCCCTGTAGAGCCTCTCCCTCAATCCCGACAGCAGAGGATCCAGCTGTTGCAAAAACTCTTCCGATGGGAGTCCGTCGAATTCTTCATGCCACATAGCCTTATGTCCTGCTGCGCAGCGACTGCGCTTCAAAGTCTTCGGATTAGTATTGCCGGTCAGCAGTGCAGGTATCCAGTCACAGTGCTCTACCCATGAGTAAGCAGCACGGAGCACTCCGGCGTCTTCTCTCAATACATGAAGGATCTTAGCCCAAAACCACTCTGCGGAGTATACCCCTCCTTCAAATTTTGTATAATCAGGATCCCATCCTGAGGCAAGGGCAGTAATTTCCTCAGCCTCTTTCAGTGCGGTATGATCTTTCCACAAGATAAACATTGCATTTGGATTTTCCTCAAACCCCCCTGTTAAGGATAAAGGAACTCCGTTAGGGTCAACCGCCACAGGTGTTGACCCTGTTGTATCCACAGAGATGCCTTTTACTCTTTCAGCAACTCCTGACGGGGCTTTTCCCAGGGCTTCTTTTATTGTAAATTCCAATCCTTCAAGATAATCTTCAGGATGTTGCCTGAACATGTTTACAGTAGCATCACAATATAATCCCTTCTTCCAGCGGGGATAGTAAAAAACTTCTCCGGATACTTCCTCTCCTGTTTCTGCATTGACAATTAAGGAACGGACAGAATCAGTTCCAAAATCAAGGCCGATAGTATATTTTAAATCCATGCGTAAATTATTTATTTTTTCTGAATAATGAATAAAATGTCAATATTGCTGCTTTGCAGTAAATATAGCATTTTACCTGCATATCCAAAATAAAATATCCTGGTCTTATTTACAATTTCACACGGATAAATAAAAAAATCGTCGGAATCTGTTGGCTGAAGGAAAATGAAAAAATCCAGTGCCCAAAAAAGGCCGTCTCAAAATTGAGACGGCCCTGAACAACATGATCTCCCCTTCAAATCAGTTTATCTTTATCTCAACAGGTGATTTTTCAATTGCTTCCTCTTTTTTAGGTAATGTCAGCTCAAGAATGCCATTGTTAAAGTGTGCAACAATTTTATCGGCGGCAACAGTTTTGGGTACTCTGAACTTTTTTTCAAAGTTGTATTTTCCAAATTGGCGCTGACGGTAAACAAATCCATTTTCATTATCTTCATTTTCATCCTTCAGGTTAACCTTTACAGTTACCAGGTTTTCATGAACACTCAACTGTACATCCTCTTTGCTGAACCCTGGCAATAAAAGTTCAAGCCTGAACTCCTTATCATTCTCGACAACATTAGTTGCAGGACTACATCTGCAATCTTCAGTATAGTTGTTATCATGATCACTGGTGATAAAACTATTCAGCAGTTCGTCAACCAAACTTCCGGTAACACTGCTCTGCGGGTGGTAAAATCTAACTAAATTCATTTTGTTTCCTCCTATTGATTATTTTTATTCAATTTTTATTTTTAACTTCATAAATAACTTAATATGTTCTAATCAAATATTGCCTGTTTTTACAATCATGAACGTATCATATTATTACACTCATTTTACAATTCATGTTCCAATACCTTAAATTTGCATTATCCTATTCGAAAATGATATTTTTAAAGACATATTGTCATTTATTGTATTTTAAATATGAATTTATGTCATATTATTTATATATATAACAATATAATAAAATATAAGTATTAATTAATGGGGGGGAATAAATTAACAAATAACAGATGAGAATTGACATTATAACTATTTTGCCGGAGATACTGAGTGGTCCGCTGGATCATTCAATAATAAAAAGGGCTCGTGAAAAAGGTCTTGCAGAGATATATATTCACAATCTGCGTGATTATTCAGAAGATAAACATCGCAGGGTTGATGATTATGCATACAGTAAGGGGGCAGGAATGGTCATGGCTGTTCAGCCTGTCGAAAAGGCAATAAATTCGCTAAAAAGGGATATTCAATACGATGAGATCATTTTTACCACACCCGACGGACAATTATTTGATCAAAAAGAGGCCAATATTTTATCATTGAAAAGGAATATCATTATACTGTGCGGCCATTATAAAGGAGTTGATCAAAGGGTGCGAGATAATTTTATTACCAAAGAAATTTCCATAGGAGATTATGTTTTAACAGGAGGCGAACTTGCCGCAGCCGTCATAACCGACAGCATTGTCAGGTTGCTTCCGGGGGTTATCTCTGACGAAACTTCAGCCCTTTCAGATTCATTTCAGGATAACCTGCTCAGTCCCCCGGTATATACAAGACCTGCAGAATATAAGGGAATGAAGGTTCCTGAGATATTACTGAGCGGAAATGACAGGCTGATTGATGAATGGAAACATATGCAGGCACTGGAGCGAACAAAGAATCTCAGGCCTGATCTTTATAAAAAATATCTGAAAAAAGATATCTGAAAATCAGATGACCCTCTTGTTCAATATCGCTGACATATTTGTTTATAAGGGCAATATTTGCAAAATTTAGTATCAGATGTTTGAATAAATGCAGTATCTGTTGAAAAAACATCTGTTACAAGCTTTTTAAGTTCAACAATAAATTCGTTTTCTATATCCTGAAAATAAACAGGTTGCTTTTGCAATTTAATTTCAGGTGAAAACTTGTCATCAAAAAAATTCTTCAAACTGTAGATAACAGGCTGAATGGGTTCTGCACATCCGTTAACTTCTTTAAGGAAGTAGCTGTAAAGCAGAGCCTGTAACAGCTCTTTTTTAGGTTTATTTTTGTCATTCTCAAAAAGTTCTCCTGTCTCACTGAACGAAAAACTTTCGACATTGCCAGTTTTGTAATCCAGAACCCTGATAATTCGGTCAATATTATCGACCCTGTCAATTTTCCCTCCCAGATAAATTATCCCTTCCTTACCTTCAACCGAAACATTGAGTGAGGTAAAATAACTTTCTTCCAGGGAAATAATTTTAAACGGTGCATATTGCATGTCCAGCTCCAGAATTCTGTTCAGAAAGGTCATTGCATTTTCAAATATCAGAACTGTTTTTCCCTCAGGCTTCACCTTTTTTTGTCCGTTATTTTTCTGTTTATAATAATGTTTTGATATAGCCTGAAGCACAATGCCTTCTGTAAGCTTTTTATTTTTCCTCAGTTTTTCAAGGTCAGATCTCTGAAGTGTTTTTCCCACAAACGGCCTGTAAAGCTGTTCTGTCGCTTCATGGAATATACTTCCAAACAGCGGACTGTCAATTTCATCTTTTACCTCTTCGGGCTCCGGCAATTGAACTATATAGCGAAAATAAAACCTGAGGCTGCATTTTAAAAATGTGTTCAACGCTGTTGGTGAGAGGGGATTTTCACAACTATTCCTTTCGTATAATGATTTAATATAGTTTGAACTATTTTGCACCACTATCGGTTCGGGAGGGTCATTTGAAAAGGGGAATACCAAATTATCTGTTTTTACATCAAGCCGCGAATCATACAAAAGCTGATATCCGTACCTGCTCATCTCTCCGCTGACAAGATCCTCCCTTGCAGTGCTGTAGACAGCTGTTATATTCTCAGCTCTTTGTATCAGGCGGTAAAAATAATATGCATACATAGCATCCTGATCGTCGGGCCCCGGCAATCCGAATCCCCGCCTTAAGTTATAAGGTATAAACGAGGGAGCAGCAGATGTACGCGGCCATTTATTTTCATTGAACCCCAGTATTACAATGTTCCTGAAATCAAGACAACGGGTTTCAAGGATTCCCATTACCTGGATACCGCGAAGAGGTTCTCCCTCATAGGCAACCATGCATTTACCGGTATATTGCCTGAATAATCTGAAAAATACTGTATCGCTAATTTTTATCCCTTCTTCTTCCAAAGAGCTGTAAATCACTGACTGCAGATTCTCGATCGACTGATACAGTCTGACTATCAGTTCCTGCAATAAATTATTTCCTGATTCCGGATCTTTTATTATTTCATACAGTCCGGCCAGTATAGTCAAAAAATAACTGCAATATTCAGACACTTTTGCCGGAATGGCAAAGACCATTATATGTAATGGTGAAAAATTTATTTCCTTAAGCGGAATATTCAACCGGTTATTTTTCTTAATATCCTCAAGAAAAGAGTTTACTTTCTCATTTTCGATATTTCCCAAAATCTGATGGCGCAATATATCGGTCACATAGCGGTGATAAGCCACGGCCTCTCCTTCGGGGCTGATCTTACGGTTTTTAATCATACTTAAAAGAAGGTTAATAAAACCATAAATCACCGAGCGGGCAACTGGAAATCCCATGGTAACATTAACCTCACCGGCGCCGGGGGGTATCACATTCAAAGTTGGCAACAGCAGTGACTCATCTGCCAGCACGATTGCCGTACTGTCAAATTGCGGATCTGTTTTATCTCCGTTTTCTTCAAGAAAGCGGGGTATCTCCTGTGCCTGTCCGAAATTTGATGAGGAAGAAATGATCTTTATCTTTTTATTATCTCCAAATGAACCGGAATACAAATTAAAATCTCCCGGAGGAGGGAAAGTCTTAAGGTTCCTGCGTATAAAAAGCCCTGCTTTATTAATCTCATCTTCAAGATAATAGTGGTTATAATCCCATATGAATTCTGCTTTTTTCTCTTTTTTTAAATATTTAAAAAACTCCTCTTCACATCTGTTAAGGGCATTCAGGCCGACCACATAATATCTGCTGAAATTCAGCTGAAGCCGGTCTGTTTTAAGCTTATCAACAACCCTGCGGCAGGTCATTCCGTAATAACCATACCCCCTGCTTTCCAACTCTTTTTTGAAATCCCTGTAAACAGGATAAAGTTTACTCCATATTGATACAAAATTATCCCGGCTACCTCTCTTTTCAACGCTTTCAAGACAATTCCAAAAGCGTGCTATCGCCTCCTTTTGCTCATCTGTGAGATAGAAAAAATGGGATTCAATTTCCTTCAGTCCCTCAACATTTCTGTATAGGTCTTGTGCATTAGTCAGATAATTATCAATATCATTAAAATCGGATAACAGAACCTCACCCCAAAAATAAAAATCATCAAAACTTTCGCTGGTATTGGTCTGTTTTTTGAATACTTTATATAAAATTGAAATCAGATTAAGCTGCTCTCCCACGGGAAGATCAGAATAACCTGTAATCAGCTCACTGACCTGCGTTATGTGAGGTGAAATTACAGCTCCGCTGATATTCTTCTGCAGATATGAGTTAAAAAAGGCACCTGCCCTCCGGTTAGGAAAAACAATACATATTTTGTGTAATTCAAAATGGTGCTTATTGTAAATATATTGTGCACAGTTGGCAAGGAAACGATCCATTTTTAAGTAATTTTACCGAATATAATAAATCATTTTGTTTATTTATAGGTCGTAAACGAATATATATTTTTTACTGATATGAATTTTCAATATCCTGCATTCCTGTTTGCATTATTTTCAATTGCTATACCTATACTTATACATTTTTTTAACTTCAGACGGTACAAAACAGTATATTTCAGCAATGTTGATTTTTTAAAAAAGATCAAAAAACAGACCAGGAAAAAAAATGAACTGAAGCAATTGCTGATACTTATAGCCAGAATACTGACCATCATTTTTCTGGTTTTTGCATTTGCCCGTCCTTTCATTCCTTTAAAAAGCAACTCCGGAAGCCAGGCTGTAGGGACCATAGCATTTTACATTGATAACTCTTTCAGCATGAATGCCTTATCTGAAAAAGGCCGGCTCATTGACGAAGGGGTTAAGCTTGCTGTTGATGTTGCATATTCATATCCGCCGGACACAAAGTTCAAATTATACACAAACGACCTGCACCCAAAGCACAACATGTCCTTTTACCGGGATCAGTTAATGATGGAGCTGTCGGAAATTAAACCGTCACCAGCAATAATACCTCTTTCTGTAATAAATAAACGTTTTGAGTCGGATGAAGGTGTTTCAGGAGATGACAATGAAGGGGCTATTTTTTACATTTCAGATTTTCAAAGAAATATTACCGATCTACACAATTTTACGAATGGGCAGAAGGTAAATTTTTTTATTCCTCTGTATCCTTCTGCGGTAAACAACCTGTATATCGACTCCTGCTGGATGGAGGTTCCTGCTCACGGCCTCAATCAACAGGAAAATATTTTTGTCAAAATAAAAAATATCTCTGACGAAGATTATAATAATCTACCTGTCAGGCTTTACCTGAATGATTCACTGAAATCAATCACAAATTTCTCGGTAGATGCAAACTCCGAAGTTATTACAAATTTAAAATACACCAACGTTTCAGGTGGGATGCAGGCAGGTAAGATCGAAATTACTGATTATCCTTTTACACACGACAACACCTGGTACTTCAGTTATTTTACAGAACCAAAGTTAAAAACTCTTGCCATATTCGGCAACAATAAATATTCGCTTGAAGGATTAAACTATATAAGTGCATTATTTGG
This sequence comes from uncultured Prolixibacteraceae bacterium, assembly GCA_964495655.1. Classification (GTDB taxonomy): domain Bacteria; phylum Bacteroidota; class Bacteroidia; order Bacteroidales; family Prolixibacteraceae; genus JAAYJR01. The sequence continues at coordinate 7,274 of CAZBWK010000032.1, forward strand.
GGAGGATGAGTACATAACCCTTGAGACCATGAATATTCAAAGCCTGCAGATCAGCAAGCTGCCTGAATACAACACAATTTTTCTGACCGGAATAGAAAATTTTTCATCCGGATTTTTAAATGAGCTGGCCGGGGCTGTCTCAAATGGTACTTCTGTAGTATTTTTCCCCGGCCCAGTCAGTAATCAGTTACAAAATAACCTGTTCCTTTCAAAATTCAGAGTTGCCAATATTATTGGTGTTGATTCAGTCAGGCAGTCATTATCCGGCATTGACTATGACAATCGGTTTTTTGAAAATGTTTTTAAGGAAAAAAGAGAGGATGCAATGATGCCGGAAATTGTCTATCACTACAAATTTGAAAACAGATCACTCACTCCGGAAGCAAATCTTTTATGGTTCCAAAACGGAGATAAAGCAATGTCTGTTAGTCCGTTTGATAAAGGCAAAGTATGGATTTTTGCCTTTCCCCTCATGAAGGCAAATGAAGCTTTCGCCCGCGACATTATCTTCGTACCTGCAGTTTACAACATTGTACTGAACAGCATTGCTGACCAGAGTACTTCCTATACTATAGGAAAGGATATAACTGTAATGCTTCCCAAAAGTATGAATATTGACATTGGATCAACTATTGAGATTGAACATCGTGAAACAGGTAACAGATTTATACCCGGAATCACAGTAACAAACCAGGGAAGCCGAATTGAGCTGAGCAATATGATTGAAAATGCAGGTCATTATCTGGTGAAAAACGGAGAAAAAACTGTTACTTTATTTTCTTTTAACTACGACCGCCAGGAATCTGAACTAGTATACACCGGCATTGATGAATTAACGGACAGAACAGAAGCAGCAGGATTGACCAGTACTACGGTGATCAGCAGTTCAGAGAGGGCTTTTACAGATATTGTCGATGAAATAAACAAAGGCAGGCAGCTTTGGAAATATTGCATAATTGCAGCTCTGCTTTTCATAGTGGCCGAGGTGCTTATTAGCCGTTTTATGAAGTGATAACAAAGGGAAAAACAACTCTTTATTTCCGGGCAATATTTTGATGCCCCATGATCCTTTTTCTGACAACTTCGTAATCAGGCCTGTGGTATATCACCGACACGCCGTTATTCATATGTCCCCCAAACCGGGAAACCTGCTCAAACCGGTAATCTCCCTGAACAAGCTTAATATCCATATAGGGGATACATTCAGAAAAATCTCTCCCATAGTTCTTTAATGCGCTTAAAAAATATAAAGTAACGTCATAACCCTGGATCCCGAAATTGTCAGGTTCTGCATGAAAACAGTCCCTGAATTTTTTAATGAATGCCACTGTCGCATTATCATTGTAATCGACCCAGTAAGGAGCAATATAATGTAATTTAAGATTATGAAAGAGTTCAATATTAATACTTTTAAACTGCTGATACCTGTTAAAGCCAATCAAAGTGATCGGATATTCACCTGCAAAATTATTAATATTCGACAAAGCAACACTTATCTGCCCTTCATCCAGTGTAGGAATAAAAACAACATTCTCTTTATCGTGCGACAAGATCCGGCTTAATCCGGCTGCACCCTCACGTTTAAAATCATAGATATTATAAGTAAACCCGTCTGGCTGTCCGAAATAACCTGTATGAAGCAATCTTTCCCTGACCATGTCAGGAACTTTTCTGATCATCCCCTCCGGGTCGTTACCGGTTTTGAACACTATAAAATTACTGTTAAAATACTCTTCTGCAATTAATTCGGCTGTTCTTACATCCAAAAAATCCCTGTCCGGATTTATCTGATAATAATATGGATTCGCAGCAATAGCTTCAGACTGTGCAGACAGTGGAGACACTATGGGAACCCGGTTTTTGGATGCAAGAGATGAAATTTCTCTTTGCACCTGAGGATAAACAGGGCCTATTATCAGGTCTGTGTCCAAAAAGTTGATTCTGTTGATCTGGTTCCTGATATAGTCAAGCTTCATCCTTGTATCAAATACACTAAGACGTATCTTCATACCTGATCTCTGCATTGAATCAACAGCCAGCAATACCCCTTCATAAAACATTATAAAATTTTCACTGTCCTTATAGAAGTCATGTAACTTCTGAACTGATTCTTCCTCAATAACAGTGTCATTATTATATACTAACACTTCGGAAAATGCAGAATCCTGCTGAGATAATTTTTCTTCGTCGTAACTTTTATTTAAAAGCTCGTTATCATCAATAAACAATGGCAAAAACAGCACGATATTATAAACCTTATCCGGAACCTGCAGATCTCTTTGTGGCAGACATCTTTCCGGTATCCTGTCAGAAACCCTCACTTCATAATAATCATCATCAAAGCGGGGCACTATCATTTTAACTGTATCCGGCACAGTGGACTCTTCATCAAAAGTAACCACCTCCTTTTCCTCCTTTTTAGGGATCAGAATAGTTTCTCCCGTCACCAGGTTTCTCTTTTCAAGAGCAGGATTGTACTTTTTAATTTCCGGGATGGTAACCCTGTACTGTCCTGCAAGTCCGAATAAAGTCTCTCCCGGCTGAACAGTATGTTGCTCAAAGGCATCTTCATTTACGGGCTCTGCATGGACGACAGAGGCCTCTTTCACCGGAACCCTTATTATTATTCCTGCAGGAAATTCCTCTTTAAGAACAGGATTGAAGGCAATTAACTCCTGCTCAGTAACTCCATACTTTCTTGATATACTCCAGAGAGTCTCTCCCGACATTATAGTATGTTCAAAAAAATTATCCTTTGTAACGGGGCTGATGTCATCATGCCGTGTAATTACCGGCCAAGTCATATCTGCAACAGGTTTCTCAGGCTGGGGAATATATAGTATGCTTCCACTCTTTAAATCCCTGGCATCAGGATTATAAAACAGTATTTCACTTTCAGCAACACCATACTTTCTTGATAGCGAATATAAATTTTCTCCCGGGTTAACGGTATGTCTTATAAGTTCAATCTCTTTTTTTTCAGCTAACGGTTCCCCGGGTGTTACCACTTCCTGTTCTTTAATTATCTCAATATCAGGTTCAGTCTCTGTTGGCGGTTCCTCCCCCGCAGGTTTATCCCAACGGGGAATACGTATTTTTATACCCTTTCTGAACTGTTCAACCTCAGGGTTATATGCAAATATCTCCTCTACGGTAACCCCGTGAGATTTAGCAATGAAATAGGGTGTTTCCCTTCTTGAAGTTATTGTATAATGATCGAAATAGGATGGGTCTCCTTTCATGTAAACCGGTTGTTCCTGAAGGTCAGCTTCATCCCTTAAAGGTATTTTCAGTATCTCCCCAATTTTTAAACCGCTCTCAGCAACATGCGGGTTATGAGTAACTATAGTTATGCTGTCAACCCTGAATCTTTGTCCCAGAGAGAATAAAGTCTCACCCGTACGTACCTGGTGAAGCACATACTTTTCGCCTTGGATAACAACGACTTCATTCTCCTTTAACTGCTGCCCGTAAATTCCGGTTGAAAAAAACAGGCATACTGATAAAACCAATATCTGATAAAACTTCATCAGGGCATTTTTCAAAATTCTCTCAAAAATAATAATATTTGACCATCACATCAGATTAAACGTTTATATTTCAAAATAATTTTGACCTATTTAAGAGTTATCTAATAATATATTCTCATTGTAATTTATACTTTTGTTTTTTCAAAAAGTTTAAAACCATTATTGATGCAGGATAAAATTCTGATCCTTGATTTCGGGTCTCAGTATACACAGCTGATAGGCCGTAAGATACGTGAGTTAAACGTATATTGCGAAATATACCCGTTCAACCATTTCCCGGAACCAGACCAAACTGTAAAAGGTGTAATTCTTTCCGGAAGTCCTTTTTCTGTCAGGGATAAATATGCACCCAAACCAGACCTTTCAGGCATTAAAGGGGTATTACCCCTTCTCGGCGTTTGTTACGGAGCCCAGTATCTTGCACACTTTTTCGGAGGAGAAGTAGCACCTTCAGGTTCGAGGGAGTACGGCAGGGCAAAGCTTAAAAATATTGACCGCGATAATCATCTCTTCAAAAATATAGATGAGAATTCGCAGGTTTGGATGTCTCACGGCGATTCTATAATCAAGTTACCTGCAAACTATAATGTTATTGCATCTACTGAAGATGTTCTGTATGCAGCTTATAAAACCTGCAATGAACCTACTTACGGGATACAGTTTCACCCTGAGGTATATCATACTGCCGGCGGATTAATTCTTTTACAAAACTTCGTGGTTGATATATGCGGATGTAAGCAATCATGGACCCCTGCTTCGTTTATTGAATCAACTGTAGCTGATCTGAAAATAAAGATCGGAGAAGATAAAGTGATCCTGGGCCTTTCCGGCGGAATAGATTCCTCGGTTGCCGGACTCTTACTGAATAAAGCGGCGGGCAGCAACCTGACCTGCATATTTGTTGATAACGGATTGCTCAGAAAGGATGAGTATGAAACAGTTCTGCACTCCTATAAAGACATGGGACTGAATGTGCGGGGCATCAATGCAAAGCAAAAATTCCTTGATGACCTTAAGGGCATTAGCGACCCTGAACATAAGAGAAAGATCATTGGCCGCAATTTTATTGAGATCTTTGACGAGGAGGCGCACAAAATAAAAAATGTAAAATGGCTCGCCCAGGGCACAATTTACCCCGATGTGATCGAATCGGTTTCTGTAAACGGACCATCGGTAACAATCAAATCGCACCATAATGTAGGCGGACTTCCGGAAAAAATGAACCTGAAACTTGCTGAACCTTTACGGTTGCTTTTCAAAGATGAGGTAAGGAGGGTCGGCAAAGAACTGGGACTCAATAATGATTTTCTTGAGAGGCATCCTTTCCCGGGGCCCGGACTGGGAATCAGGATACTTGGCGAGGTTACCCCTGTCAAAGTAATGATGCTCCGGGAGGCTGATGCTATCTTTATTAACGGACTCAGGGAATGGGGCCTTTATGATAAAGTATGGCAGGCAGCAGTAATATTGCTTCCGGTAAATTCAGTAGGGATTATGGGAGATGAGAGGACATACGAAAATACTATTGTTCTGCGTGCAGTGACATCAACAGACGGTATGACAGCCGACTGGGTGCATCTGCCGTATCAGTTTCTGTCAAAAATGTCAAATGAAATTATAAATAAAGTGCCTGGCATAAACAGGGTGGTTTATGATATTAGTTCAAAACCACCTGCAACAATTGAATGGGAATAAACGTTTAATATTTGAATAAGAACAAAAAAATATTTTTTACAATGCAACTTAAATGGTTTAAATTCATAATTATATTAACTACTCTGATTTTTATCAAGTCACCCACTCTGATAAATGCACAGGAGGCAGTACAGAAAAACCAGCTTAAATTCGGCAGACTTCTGCGGCTTATTGATGGCTATTATGTTGATTCAGCCAATGTGGATGCGTTAACAGAAAAGGCAATAGTCCATTTATTGGGGGAACTTGATCCCCACTCGGTTTATATATCCAAAGATGAGGTGGAAAAAATGAATGAACCTCTGAAGGGAAACTTTGAAGGTATTGGCATATCATTCAATATATTCAAAGATACACTCCTTGTTGTTTCCGTAATCCAGGGAGGTCCCTCCGAAAAAGCAGGACTCCTTGCGGGTGACCGGATAGTGGTGATCGATAATCAGAACGTTGCCGGCATCGGACTGAAAAACAGCGATGTAATGAATATGCTGAGAGGGAAAAAAGGAACAACTGTAGAATTAAAGGTTTTCAGGAACCGCATGGCTGACTTATTAGGATTTACTATTATCAGGGACAAGATACCAATAAACAGCCTTGATGCCTCATATATGCTTGATAAGTCTACAGGCTACATAAAATTGAATAAGTTCTCGGCAACAACACTCGACGAGTTCACTAATGCAATGAATGACCTTAAAAAAGAAAATATAAAAAACCTGGTACTTGACCTGCGGGGAAATGGAGGTGGTTATCTCAAGACAGCAATTGATATAACCGACCAGTTCCTTAATAATAACCAGCTTATCGTTTATACCAGCGGCTTAAATGAAGCCAAAAGGGAGTACAAATCAACTGCTGACGGAATATTCCGTGAAGGTAATCTGGTGATATTGGTTGATGAAACGTCAGCCTCAGCCAGTGAGATAGTATCAGGAGCGGTGCAGGACTGGGACCGCGGTCTTATAATCGGCAGACGGTCGTTTGGCAAAGGATTGGTGCAGAAACCATATTTCCTGACTGACGGTTCCATGGTGAGACTGACAACTGCTCATTATCACACTCCCAGCGGACGATGTATACAAAAACCTTACGACAAAGGAGTTAAAGAGTATAAAAACGATTACCTGGAGCGGCTCAGCCATGGTGAACTGTTTTCAAGAGACAGTATATTTTTCAGCGATTCACTTAAATATAAAACCCTGGTCAACGACCGGCCTGTTTTTGGCGGAGGAGGCATTATGCCCGACATATTCATCCCCATGGATACATCAACACATTTCAGCTATTATAATATGCTCAGAAGAAATAATATAATTCACAACTTTGTGCTGAACTATGTGGATAATAACAGGGAATCATTAAAAAATAAATACTCCGGATTTGAAAAATATAATGAAAAATTCCAGGTAAGCTCCGACATGATCGATAAAATTATTGAAAACGGCATAAAAGAGGGAATTGAGAAAAATGAAGAGAGCCTTTCACATACTTTGGATCTGATGAAAAAAGAGGTTAAGGCATTGATCGCACATGATATTTTTTCAAGGAACAGCTTTTATAAGATATTCTACCAGGATGATGAAGCCATCAGGAAGGCGCTGGAGATCATAAATGATAAAAATCAATATAATAACCTGCTTGTCTCTTCTGACTGATATATTTTTTTCCTGGATCAACAGCAACTCAATTGAGTTGCTTGGCACAGCATTGGGCATACTCTATATCTTCCTTTCCATAAAGCAGAATATTTTTACATGGCCTGCCGGATTACTGAGTTCCCTATTATATATAATAGTCTTTTATCAATCAGGATTCTATGCAGACATGGGATTACAGTTCTATTATGTTTTTATAAGCATATACGGATGGTATAACTGGTTAAAAGGCGACAGGGAGGCACCCGCCCGCAAGACAGAAAAATCTGAATTGCCGGTTAAAAAGTTAACCAAAAAAGTAATTATTCAGCTTACAGTTGCTTTTGTATTAATTTATATAGTAATACTGTTTATATTACTAAAATTTACAGATTCAACTGTTCCATTTATGGACACCCTCACCACCGCACTCAGTATAACAGCAACATGGATGCTGGCTGAGAAATATATAGAACACTGGCTGATATGGATCTTTGTAGATATTGTATCAGCAGGATTGTATGTCTATAAAGGACTGTGGCCTACTGTTATACTATTCCTTATTTATACAGTGCTTGCAGTGGCCGGGTACCGTGAATGGAAAAAATCTTTAAATTGCTTTTCAAATAATTATAAAATTTTAAACAGATGAATTATACACCTGCCATATTTGTCATTACCGGAGCTGAATCGACCGGTAAAAGCGCTATGACAGAATGGCTTGCCAATCACTATAATGTACCGTACATTCCTGAATTTGCACGAAGTTATATTGAAAAGCTGAGCAGGCCTTATACCTATGAGGATGTTGAAATAATTGCATCAAACCAGGTAAAACAGATCAATGAATCCAGCAAAAGCAGCTATCAGTTAATATTTGCAGACACCTGGCTGATCATTACTAAAATATGGTTTGAGATTGTCTTCGGCAAATACCCTCCCTGGCTTGAAGAAGAAATAAAAAAAACAAAAATCGCAATGTTCCTTGTTTGTGACACTGACCTGCCCTGGATACCTGACCCGGTAAGAGAGAACGGTGGACAAAAGAGGATAATGCTTCAAAACCGCTATATCGAAACTATAGAGCAATACGATTTTGAATATAAAATTGTCGGCGGAAAAAATTCGGAACGTTTTGAAAATGCATTAAAAACAGTAGAAAACAAGATTAATAAATTAATATAGGCCATTATGGGCATCTTTTATCATCTGGTTTTTCATAATTATTTACTTTTGTATAAACATATATTTAAAATACAATGACATCCCGGGAAATTGACAATAAAATATCAAAGACTATTGACCGGCTCAGTGATCCCGGCAGTATCAATGTAGTATGCCATGAGCACAGGCTTGGTGAACCACTGCCTTCTATGGCCAAATTAAAATCTATAATAGAGCTGGCCAGGGAGATACTCTTCCCCGGATATTTCGGAAGTACATCTTTACGCCCTGACACTACAAAGCACTATATGGGAGTCTATATTGACGAATTATATGAGATGCTGAGTGAAGAGATACTTGCCGGTATGTGCTTTGAGTGTGAGGACAATAAAGGGAATAAATTAAAAACCCACACCGAACTGGCAAAAAAGATCTCCACTGAATTTATTGAAACCCTGCCTGAGATCAGAAGGAAACTGGTCTCCGACGTTAATGCCACCTACTTGAATGACCCTGCAGCCCGCAATCTGGGTGAGGTAATTTTTTGTTACCCGGGTATTAGGGCTATTACAAATTACAGGCTTGCAAATATGCTTCTTCAACTGAAAGTTCCGCTCATTCCGAGGTTTATGACAGAGATGGCTCATAGTGAAACCGGCATTGACATTCATCCAAGAGCTCAGATAGGAGAAAGCTTTACTATAGACCACGGAACAGGTGTGGTAATCGGTTCGACCTCAATTATTGGCAATGATGTTAAAATTTACCAGGGGGTCACTTTAGGCGCCAAAAGCTTTCCTCTGGATGAAAATGGCAATCCGATAAAGGGTATACCGAGGCACCCGATTGTTGAAGATAATGTTGTAATTTATTCAGGGGCAACACTCCTGGGACGAATAACAATTGGCAAAAATTCAGTTATCGGGGGTAATGTATGGATTACAAAGGATGTTCCGCCAAATTCAAAAATAATTCAGTCATACCCTAAGGAACAATCTTTTTTTAATGGTACGGGAATATAACTCACATATCAACCGGGAATTTAAAGTGCAGCTGTTAAATTCTGAAATCAGGAAATCCTCCACCTTGTAATTATATTGTAATGACTATCAGCTATTCAGAAAAAGACAAACCGGAAATATACAGCATAACTGCAAAGACCTTTTCCGGACTGGAACAGGTATTGGCAGGTGAAATAAAAAAAATAGGAGGAACTAATATAAAACCCGGACTTCGGGCAGTATTTTACAGAGGCGACCTCGGGATCATTTATAAATCGAACTATTATCTTCGAACAGCTCTCAGGATCTTAAAAGAGATAACTACATTCCGGTTCAGGGATGTCAGCCAGTTTTATACATATTGCAAAGAGGCCCCGTGGCACAAATACCTTTCTTCGGATCAAAATTTCATGGTAACCAGTACGGTGTCTGATTCAAACGATTTCCGCAATACAATGTTTGCCTCCTTAAAAGTCAAAGATGCCATTGCAGATCATTTCAGGGAAGCGACAGGTAAAAGGCCGGATGTGAATACCTCTGATCCGCATATTATAATTGATGTACATATCAACAAAAATTATTGCACTCTTTCACTGGACAGTTCAGGCGAATCCCTGCATAAACGGGGTTACCGGTCAATTCAGGGAGAAGCCCCTCTAAACGAAGTGCTTGCAGCCGGCATGATACTTCTGTCAGGTTGGAAAGGCAAAACCGACTTTATTGATCCAATGTGTGGTTCAGGCACTTTGCCTGTTGAAGCGGCATTGATCGCTCAAAATATTCCGCCGGGGAAGTACAGAAAAAAGTATTCATTTGAAAACTGGCCTGATTTTGACAAAAAATTATTTGAGATCATAAAAAATAAACAACCATCTGGCACATTCACGAATAAGATCTATGCTTCGGATATATCCGGGACCAATATTCTGAAGGCTAAAAGCAATGCCCGGTATGCAAGGGTTTTCCCGAGGATCAGTTTCAGGACATGCGACATGAAAGATCTCAACATCAGCACAAAGGGCGCTACTATTATTATTAATCCCCCTTATGGAGAGAGGATGAAATATCAAAACCTCGATGAGATATATAAAATGACAGGGGAAAGGCTGAAACACAAGTTTGCAGGAAATTCCGCATGGATCCTCACAACAACACCTGAGCGCCTGAGGTTTATAGGATTAAAACCTGCAAAAAAAATTACCCTCTATAATGGAGCGCTGAAATGTATCTATGCACATTATCCTCTGTTTGAAGGCAAAAAGAGATATCATCTTTCTGATAAAATTTCAGAAAAATGAAATAAAATTACAGCCAATATATAGATTATCTTTAGTCGAGATCAATAATATCAATAGGCCTTGATGCCGGTCTTTCAACACTGCCTCCGCGAACATAAAAAAGTTCATTAACTGTTAAATATTCAATACCTTCTGAATTTCTTTTTACACGGTTATCAGTCCTTTTCATTCCTCAAGTTTTTTTAATTCGTTTAATTTGAAATACACATTCTACTAATTAATTCAAAAAATAATAAAAAGGTAACCCCTTATTGGAAAAAAAAATTAAAATCCTTTAATTTGATAAGCTTGATTACTGCTAAAAACTATGGACGTATTTCATAAAATATTCTTCACCATACTTTGCCTGTGCTCAACAGGAATTTTTGCAATGGGTAACGATCATCACGAAGACAGCCTTCTGATGAGAGATTATTACCAGGCCGGATTGGGAGTCTATTCAGAAGGATTATACAGTCAGGCACTGGATTCATTTAAATATGCTTTTGAAACTGGCAAAAAAATCTATTCCGAAGGTCACTTTAACTTACGAAGCATTAATAATGCCCTGGGTGTTACCTATCGTAATATTGGACAATATGAGAAAGCTTTAGAACATTTTTTGCTTGCAGAACAATCATACGCCCCCGACTCACTGAAAAATGAACCGGCTCTGGCAAGAGTATACAATAATATTGGCAATGTATACTACAATAAATTTAATTATGGCACTGCTCTTGAATATTATCAGCGTGCAGCAGATATTTTCCAGAACAGCAAAGATGTTAATTATTCCGGTTTATCAGACATTCAGTACAGTATTGCAAATATTCATTATGAGCTTAGAAATAATCATAAAGCCCTGGAGATCATAAATGAATACAGCTCACAGGCAAATCGCGGGACCCGGTTATATTTTTTAAGCCTGAAAGCTGCTGTTTTTCAGGTAATGGATAAATACAGGGAAGCATATAAAAGTTACATCGAAGCTATTGATTACGCAAAGAGCCTGTACCCGGCCACTGATTTAAAAGTGGTATTTGAATACCTGAACTTTGCCACATTTTTGATATCAAATAATAATTTCGATAAGGCTCAGGAGACACTTGATAATATTCATAATATCTTTGCAGAAAAAGAGATGGACCGTGGAAGCACAGTTGCCTTATATTATAAGATCAGAGGTACCTTCTATGAAAATCTTACCGTCGACACAAAGGATATAAACATTTTTCGCACGCAAAAAGCTGAAAACCTGAATAAGGCCATAGATTGCTACGTGCAGGGATTAAAATCTCTTAATTATGAAGCTAAAAGTTCTGAGGATGAAGTTGTTGCAGTATCTCTCACTCAAAGCCTTGATCTTCTTAAAAAAATAGCAGACACCTACCTGCAGATGGCTGAACTGGGACAAAGAGATAACACGGAGAGTTATAAAAACATGATATTAAACTCTTTGAAGTATTACAACCTAACCTCAGAACTGATACAGAAAGCAAGAAAAGAGATCTATTCGGAAAGTGATAAAATTGTACTTGGCGGGTTGGAAGAGTTATCATTTCATAAAATAGTAAAAACAGCCTTTATTGCCCATCAGATCACCGGTGAATCGTCACTGGCAGAACTGGCTTTTAAAAATGCAGAAAGGTTAAAGGCCAGCTCTGTTTTTGACAAGCTGACCGATCAAACAGCTAAATTAAAAAGCCTTATACCAGACAGCCTGATCGAACTTGAAAAAACCCTGAACTATAATATTACAAGCTATAATGAAAAACTGTATAACTTATCAGAAGAGATACCTGAAAATATTCAGGAAAAGCAAAAACTTGATTCCCTGCTGTTTGTCCTGAAAAAGGAGAGAGAGGAACTTAACCGCTATCTTGAAAAAAACTATAAAGAATATTATAATTTAAAATATTCAGTTTCATCAATAAGCATATCTTCCATACAATCAAAGCTCAATAACGATGAAGTAATTCTTGAATATGTTGTAAACACAAAGGATACAGTACCTGAACTCTATTCATTTTTAATTTCTCCCAACCAATATATATTTAAAAAATTACCAGCTGACAGCAATTTTGAAAAATGGGTTGAAACAGTTTTCAGATATCTTTCCAATAAAAATTATTTGTTTACCAGGCATGAACAATCGAAGGATTACTGCTCAGCTGCTTATAATCTATATGAAGCTATCATTCAGCCATTTGAAAATGAGATAAAAAACAAAAAAATAACTGTAATATCCGACGGTTTGCTAAGTTACATTCCATTTGATGCTCTGATAGACCAACTCCCGGATACCACAAAAAATATTCAATTCAACAAGCTATCCTATCTTATTTTAAAAAACACAATAAATTATGCATACTCAGCAAACCTGTTATTCACTAACTTCAATAACAGAAGAAATAAAAGTAATGGGCTTCTGGCATTTGCACCGGTTTATAATAATGATACAGTCCAATTTCAGAATGAGGATTATATACTTGCTGAATTACCCGGAACTCGCAGGGAGACAGAATTGATCTCCAAAAATATAAACTCAAAAATATTTATTGGCAATGACGCTACAGAATTGAATTTCAGAAAATTTTGCAGTGATTATGACATATTGCACCTTGCCATGCATGCCTTCATAAACGATTCCTTACCGGCATTTTCATGCTTTGCATTTACCCCGTCTGACGGGCATGAACTGGAAAATGACGGATGGCTGAATACGGCCGATATATACAATCTTGACCTTAGTGCACGACTTGCGGTATTAAGTGCATGTAACACCGGCACAGGCAAACTTAAAGGAGGAGAAGGAATTATGAGTCTGGCAAGGGGATTTATATATGCCGGTTGTCCTTCGATAGTAATGACATTATGGGAGGCTGAAGATATTGCAGGAACAAAAATTATGAATTCTTTCTATAAAAATCTCAGAAAAGGGAAACCAAAAGATGAAGCTCTCCGGACAGCTAAATTAGAATATCTCGAAAATGCCAAACCTCATATGGCCCATCCTCATTATTGGTTAGGCTATGTTAGCATAGGTAACCCCGCCCCTCTCTTCAGAAGTCATGATCTTTATCTCTTTATAATCCTTTTAGTTTCACTTTCAGGCATAATAACAGACCAGATAATAAAACTAAAAAGAAAAAAACATTGATGATCATTTCAAAAATTAAACGATTAAGGTCACTAAAAGAACAACAGAAGAATGTGTATCTCAAATCTACTATTAAAAAATCAATTGAATGAATATCTCATTTTGCGCAATACGGCTTTTGCATTATTAGCATAAAAACCTCTGCGTTCAATAATAAATAAAAGTTGCTCTCTGGCCTTTTTAGCTTCATTCATCTTAACATAGCACAGGCTTCGATACCATTCAGACTCTTCAATAAAAATATTATCTCCATGTAATATTACCTTACTGTAATGATCTGCTGCCTGTCTGTATTCACCCAGGTTCTGCAGGCTGGCAGCTTTATAAAAATGAAAAACAGGTTCGTTGTTATTTTCCTGTATGGCTGCATTGTAAAGCTGTAAAGCAGCAATATAATCTCCTTTTGAAAAGTATTCACCTGCCCTGGTAAAGTAACTATTCTCACTGGAAACAGACCTTTGATGAGACCATTCGGGTGCATTGTAAAAATCTGCATAGGTTTTATCCGGATTATAAATATTAAATCTGAACAACCCTGAAATAAGGAAGAAAACTATTACAACTGCGACACCGGCTTTCCACCAGTAAAAATGATCTGCCTTATTTTCAGGGATAATAGACTTAACATCCTTTTTCTGTGCCTGTTTATGAATAGATAACAATCTTTCCTTTAACAATATTATATCTTTCTCTCCAACAGCTTCATTAATCTCCCGCCGAAGTTTGACCTCAACTTTAAGGTCTGTATTTTCTTTATACTCAGCGGTGAATTTTTCAAGCTGCTCCCCTTCCAGTCTGTTGTCGATGAACTCTTCAATAACCTTCTCACTAACATTCCAGGAAGTTTCCGTGGCCATCAGTTTGGTAATCTTACGTCTGAGGTCGTTTATGTCAGTTTCTTCAATAGCTTCATTAACCTGCCCGTACAATTCAGTTTCATCTCTCAGAGCGCTATTGACAGCCAACTCCTTTTTAAATTGCTCTGATCGTTTTTCATCCATCTCTCCTGTAACATATTGCTCAATTTCTTCTGAAGAATAGGGTAATGAAACTATTTTGGCAATTCGTGATAATTTATTACGGAGATCAACTACATCTTTTTCAAGAATTGCCTCCTCTATTTCTCCAAGTTCGCAATCATCATTATCCACATCAAACTCATCATCTGCTTTAAAATGCATCTGCTGCTTATAAAACTGATGAATAGTTTCTTTTTCGGAAATGTTATGTTGATAAAGGTGAACTTTAGGAAGGGAATCATAAAAATCGAGTAACTCGTCGGGGGGTAAAGATAAACTCAGTTCATCGATATTAGTAAAATCTTCAAGTAATTCGAAATAACCTTTTTCTTTAGATTGTGGCTTGACAATTTCATGCAGTTTGGAGCGTAACTGCATTATATCTTTTTCCATAAGGGCATTTTGAATTTCATTTTCGAGTTCAGGGTTATCATTAATTAATTTGGGGTTGTTCTCATAACTGAGCCGTCCATGACCATTAAGGTCGCTCATCTGATATTCACCGATCCAATCAATCCTTTTAAATTTAGGTATCATCTTCAATTATTTTTTTAAATTCTGTATCCTGTTTTATTCTGCTGATTAATATCTCCTTACAAGTGTATTTCCTCTTCTTGGCATATTTTTCACCTTTATACCCCATTATACTGGCAATCTCTTTCAAGGGGACCTTTTCAAAAAACAACTGCAATAACTTTTGACAGTCGGAACTCAGATTATTAAAATGCTTCTGGTATAAACTATATTTTTCATTTTTGTCAATAATATTGATCAGGTTTTCATCATAAAGCTCCTCCTGAAAAGACATAGTTTCATTTATTTTTTCTTTTTCGTCACGCCTCTTTTTAAGCTGTTTTAACCATAAAAAACGACAAACTGAAAATAAATAACCCTGAAAAGAACTTGTCTCAAAAATTAAATCATTTTCTTTTAACTTCCTGTATATTACAATAATTGCTTCCTGAAAAATATCACATGCGTCATCTTCATTGCCACTGTTCTTCTTTATAAAGTAGTTAACTTTATAGTAGTACTGCTTGTAAATATATTGCAATATAAGATTATCATGCCTTAATATCCCTTTTAAGATTTGTTCATCAGTATAACTTTTCATACTTCGTTATAATAAAATTCAATTAAATTAAAAAAGGTAACCCGGTATATTTAAAAAATTAAATTACGACTAAAAAGGTCAAAAATACGATTAATGGTTAATTCAAAAATATTGGAGGATAAACTTATAAAAATATTACTTATCAGGTTACCTTTCCAGAAAAAAAGGAATATCTTTTAAGGGAAGGTGATTTTCCAAACCATTAAATCAGTTATTCTAATATTTTCCAAAGGGGTTTAGCCGCCCCTTTTACATCCTGTCAGGCACTTCAATACCAAGCAGTTGCATACTCTTTTTTACTATCTGTCCTGTTGTCAGGGATAATATCAGCCGAAAATTACGTTTTTCTTCCGTTGGTTCATGCAGGATTGAATGATCCTGATAAAACTGATTAAACTCTTTAACCAGTTCATAGCAATAATTTGCTATCAGTGCGGGACTGTAAACTTTACCTGCTTCTTTTACTGTATCAGGAAACACTGAAATTCTTTTTATAATATCTTTTTCTTTATTCGAAAGGCGGTCATTCAAATTCAGCTCTTTATATAAATCAATATCTCTTTCTGCTGCTTTTCTCAACACAGACTGAATACGGGCGTATGTATATTGAATAAATGTACCTGTATTTCCATTGAAGTCAATTGATTCCTGAGGATTAAAGAGCATATTCTTTTTAGGATCTACTTTCAGAATAAAATATTTAAGTGCTCCCAATGCTATTATCTCATAATTTCTTTCTGCTTCTTCCTGTGTAAGTTTTTCCAGCTTTCCCAATTCCTGTGACATTTGTCTGGCAAAATCTTCCATTTCGGCAATCAGGTCATCTGCATCCACCACAGTTCCCTCTCTTGATTTCATTTTTCCTGAAGGTAGTTCGACCATGCCATAAGAAAAATGGTTCAGATCCCTGCCCCATTCATATCCAAGTTTATCAAGCAAAATTGACAGTACCTCAAAATGATAATTTTGTTCATTTCCCACAACATATATCATCTGGTCGATATGAAAATCATTAAACCGCATCTTAGCGGTGCCAATATCCTGAGTCATATATACAGAAGTACCGTCACTGCGTAAAAGAAGCTTATGGTCAAGCTCTTTATCTGTAAGGTCTGCCCACACAGATCCATCCTCTTTTCGATAGAATATACCGTTATCGACTCCTCTTAAGACCTCTTCCCTGCCTGCAATATAAGTATCTGATTCATAATATATCTTATCAAAATCAACTCCCAGTTTTTTATACGTAACATCAAATCCGGCATAAACCCACTCATTCATGGTCTTCCAGAGCATTACAGTCTCTTCATCCGCAGCTTCCCATTTTCTCAGCAGCTCTCTGGCTTCAAGAATTAAAGGAGCATTCTCCTCGGCCTCTTTTTGAGAAAACCCTTTATCGATAAGTTCTGATATCTCTTCTTTGTAATGTTTATCAAATTCTACATACAGATCACCCACAAAATGATCACCTTTTATACCGGTACTTTCGGGGGTCTGTCCCTTACCCCACTTCTGCCATGCAACCATAGACTTACAGATATGGATACCCCTGTCGTTTACAATATTGGTTTTTATAACTTTGTTACCATTTGCTTTTAATATCTCTGAAAGGGAATAACCAAGCAAATTATTTCTGATATGTCCCAAATGCAATGGTTTATTAGTATTTGGAGATGAATATTCAACCATTACCAGTTTCGGGTCATCATCACTCTTTGCTATTCCGAAATTTTCATCATTAACAGCTTTCATCAGCTCACCTACCCAATAATCATCACACACGACCAGATTGAGAAATCCCTTTATTACATTAAAAGAATCTATCTCCTGAACTTTTGAGACAATAATATTTCCTAATTCATCTGCAGTTTCGTAAGGCGACTTTCCTGAATACTTAAGAAATGGAAAAACTACCAGTGTATAATCGCCTTCAAAATCCTTCCTCGTATTTTGTAATTGTATCGAAATACCTGACAGATCAATACTGTAAAGTTCTTTTAATGCTTCTGTCACTGCAGAATAAATTTTATTTTCTATGTTCATTTTTGAAAGATTTTAAGGTGCGACAAAGTTAATATTTTAGGATTTGCCGGAAAGTTAAAACCAAAAAAAAGCCCTGCCCGAAGGGCAAGGCTTTATATTTTAATTCAAACCCCTGTTTATAAATTATTTTGTAACCTTAACTTCTTCAAATTCAACCCTGCGGTTTAATTTTCTGTTCTGAATTGATGTATTCTGAACAGCAGGTTTATCTTCGCCATAGTAATTTGAACTTACATAAGCATTGCTGATTCCTTTTGAAAGCAGATATTTAACAACGGACTGAGCTCTTCTTTCAGACAGTTTCATATTATAATTGCTTGTACCAATATCACATGTATGGCCTCCTACTTCAATGCTATATTCTTTGCTGCCGGACAATGTCCGAACAAGTTTATCAAGTTCAGCAATAGCTTCCGGTTTCAAATCAGCCTTATCGAAATCGAAATATATATTCGGAATTTCTAATGTTTCCTCAGCCGGACAACCATCATTCCATGCCGGACCGGGAACATTCGGACACCTGTCTTCACAGTCAATTACACCGTCGCCGTCTGAATCAAGCGGACAGCCGTCTGAATCTACCGGGCAACCTCTCGGAGTGTCAGGACATTTATCTAAATTATCCGGAACGCCATCGCCGTCTGAATCAGGACATCCATTGAACTTAGCAAGTCCGGGAGTGTCAGGACAGTCATCAAGATGATCAGGAATACCGTCGCCATCGCGGTCAGGGCAACCATTAAACCTCGGATCACCGGGAACATCAGGACATTCATCAAGATAATCCGGTACACCATCGCCGTCGCGATCCAGCGGACAACCTCTTTCATCTACCTGAACTCCGGGAGGTGTATCAGGACATTCATCCCTTCTGTCAGGCACACCGTCACCATCTGAATCCTTAGGAGCTCCAAATGCAAATTCGATAATACCGTTTAGTTTAACAAAATTATCATTAACAGTCATTTTCTGCCAACTGTCCGGTTCATGTCTTGTGCCTTCAATTCCATGAATATAACCAGCTTCAAGATAGAGGGATGTATTAGGACTTATCGGAACTTTGGCTCCAATACCAGCGTCAAAATTGACTCCGGTTTCCAGATTGTCCCACAAATAACCAACACCTCCGAATAAATAAGGCTGGAATCCACTGTTTTCATTAAAAAGTTTCAAGCGTAAATTCAACAAAGGATTAACTATGTCCACTCCGTCATCATTGAATCCTGCATTGGTTTTTAACATTAAATCAAACCTGGGGCTTAGATAATGGCTGATATAGAATTCAGCAAGGAATCCGGGCTCTTCGAGGTTTAAATTATAATAGGCACCAGGACCTAATCCAATAGCCCACTTCTTCTCAGAGTTTTGAGCTAATGCCTGCCCCATTATAAAAAGAGACAACAAGATAAATGTAAATTTTTTCATAATCACGAATTTAAATGAATGTTATTAATCTTTGGTAGCAATTTAAAAAATATTTTTTTCCTGTCAAATAACTAAAGTGTGTAATTATAAGAATTTACACACAATGCCTGTTTGGAAACAAATTTAAATATTTATTTTAAAATAAAATATAATTATCAGAAATTTTGTTGTTTACACTGCAATTTTGCAATATTTCTTTGTTAACTAACAATTTAGTCCTCCTCTTTTACCTCATCAGACTCCTTATCTGTGAAATCAAGAAGCCCTTTTTGAAGCAACATACCATACCAGAGCATCACTTTTTTTATATCTGAGACATAAACCCTGTCTCTGTCGTACGAAGGCAATACTTCTGCAAAGTATGTTTTCAGCTTATCTCCTGAAGATTTATGCCCAATAGCGCTGCCTCCTTTTTCTTTATCAAAAATTGCTTTCAATACATTTTTTAAGGGTACATCTCCTTCTGAAGAGTATATAGCAATATCATCGAGCGCTGATATTTTTGATGTTGAATAGACAGGCATTCTCTTACCTGTCTCTAATGATTCGACAATTATATTGTTTTTTGTTTCAGCTATCAGCTTAAATAATCCTGAATGGCCTGAAATTGCAAGTATTCCTTTTAGCATGACTTTTTTTTGGCGAATATACAATTTTTGTTAAACAGAAATAATTTTGATCAGTTAAAATTAAATTTATATGAAAACCCTCCCTTTATCCATATACCCGGCTGCATAATATTTCCAAGGTCAAAATACCTCTTATTAAAAATATTGTTTACTGAAACAAAGAACTTAATACATTTGTTTTGGTACATTGCTTTTGAATCGAAAAGCCAAAAAGGCAGATAAGACTTTTCAACAGATATACCATTATTTATATATGCAGAATAGGTACCTGCACGATCCTGGAAATTGCACCTGACATTGATGGAAACATTTGGTGTGATGTTATGAGTGACCGAAACAATAAATTTATGCTTCAGATAGTCGAGGACATAATAAGAAATAAAATCAGACTCTCCTTTAAACTGGTCATTAAAATAGTATCCCAACCTCATATTATCAGGACCCGCACCTTCAAGTAATTTATTCAAATCCAGCTCAACCTGCAATTCGGCTCCGTATGATCTGACTTCAGTCAGGTTTTGTGACTGCCACAACTCACCGGTATCATACCTGATCCAGTCTATCATATTACGGCCAATGCGGTAAAAGAGACCTATATGTCCTTTTAGATATTTTTTATTAATCTTCAGTTCTCCGTCTAATGTATTTGAATACTCAGGTTTTAACAAGGGATTACCAATATTGACAGGACCCGAATAATAAAGGTCTGTAAAAGTAGGGAGCCTCATAGCTCTCTGCCATGAGAGTCCGGCCCTTAACGAAGAACCTGCAGGAATTCTTATTTCCATTCCGGGTAAAAAATACAATCCGGCAGTACTTCCTGAAATATAACTCAGAATACCTCCGGCAGTCAGGATCCAGTCAGAAAAAAAACAGGCATGCTCTATATGGGCCGAAAGCTTCGACCTGCTGTCAGAATTAGTATAATAAGCATCTTCACCGGAAACAGGAACCAGTTTATCAGAAGGCTCGCCAAGTAAAGAACTTAAAATATTCTCTGACCGGTATTCTGTTCCAAATGTTGTCTTGCCTGCCGGCCACAAAAGCCATGCGCTCATATTACCTCCCCATGTATCAGTACGGTGATAATTATGATCCCTGTACCAGTCAGGTGCATTTCCCCTGAACAACATAAATTTGTCGGCATTTCTCCTGTAATAAATTACAGGTGTAAAGTGAAGCCTTCCGCTTGAACTCCACCTGCCGGAAATAAACGAAGAGCCAATCTCTTCAAACTGATCAGGATACTCAGGAGAATAAAAACTGTTTGCTCCGAAAGCCTTCTCTGAAAGTCCCGCCTGCCAGTTCATCCTGCCCTTGTCAGACTTAATATTATTAGAGTAATAGACCGAAGATATATGAAAGTCGGTATTATCAATATACCCGTCCGACTTCTTTAAACTACCGCTGATAAGATGAGCTGCTTCACCCGTTTTAAAATTTCCGTTTACTTCAAAGTCAGAATAACCAAAGCTCCCAAGCACTGCATAAAGCGCTGCAGAATTTTCATCAGGCTCTTTTGTAATGATATTTATTGCTCCGGAAAAGGCTGCAGGACTATAACTTGCGGCAGCTCTTCCGTTCAGAAACTCTATTCGCTCCACCTGATTCAAACTTACCGGTAAATTCAGGCTGTGATGGCCCGTCTGCGGATCAGATATATTAACCCCATTAAGTAATATCAATGTCTGATCGAATGTGCCGCCTCTGATGGCGGCATCAGCCTGCACACCCTCTGCTCCCCTGCTTCTTATGTCGGCCGATATATAATACTCCAGAATATCCTGCAAATTTCCTGCAGGCGCCAATTCAATTTCATTCGATTCAAAGGCTGAGAGTATCCTCTCCATCTGCTGATTTAAAGAGAACAATCCGGAAGCAGTTATTTTAACCTCCTCAATCGAATATTGCATTTTAATACCGGTTGTATCCTCCTGTCCGTCAAACGGCTCTGATGCTGAAATATCCACACAGGCCAGTGATAAAAAAAACATAACAGTGACCCGGTGGAATAAAAAAACAGAACGGCAGAAATACAAAAAATGTCTAAAGATCATTGAGTTTCGTATAAAAAGTAAAATTACACCACTGGATTTACCTTCTGATGAAGTAAAAAATCACCATTACAGTAACCAGTCATTTTAGTAATTACACAAACCTATAATCATTAATAATAATATCATCCTTTTTACACAATTTCAGCAAAAACCATAATATGATCATCAATCTATTTATAAACTTTTCGAATTAAAAGGTAATGAAGTTTTAAAATTACCACTTGAAAACCTGTTTGATAAATAATATTTATAGGCCATAGAAAAAATCCAATAAAAAAAGAGCTTAAATTCTTTTTATTTTAATATAATTGCCATATATTTGTTTAGACAAAATAAAAATAACTAAAAATATATACACCATGACCCGGAATCAATTTAACGATGAATTATTAGGAGTAAGACAGAAGCTGCATTACTATGCTCTGAGTCTTACTGCAGATCCTGAAAAAGCAGATGACCTTCTGCAGGAAACAATGTTAAAGGCCCTTACATACAGGGAAAAGTACACGCAAAATACAAACTTCAAAGCCTGGATATACACAATAATGAAGAACACTTTCATTAATGATTACAGGAAAAGTGTAAAGGTCAGGAATACTTTCAATGATTCAAATAATGATTTTCACCTTATTTTTAGCAAAGATAAAGTATATCCGGCCCCGGACTCTATTTACAGTGCGGTTGAGATTACCAAAACCATTGATGAATTGGAAGATGAATACCGCATTCCGTTTAAAATGTTCCTTGACGGTTACAAATACAAAGAAATTGCCGAAGAGTTGAATTTACCGATAGGGACTGTTAAGAGCCGGATATTTTTCAGCAGGAAGAAACTGGAAAAATCACTGCACGGTTATTCATATAATTAATTTGGATTTTATTAAATCCCTTTGTTAAAGATCTTGGGTTTCCCGGGATCTTTTTTTATTTTGCAAAAAAAACAATATCATGGAAGCAAATGTAGCAGTTCCCCTTGCTGAAGGCTTTGAAGAAATTGAAGCTGTCACAATTATTGATGTACTCAGGAGAGCAGGAATCAACACGATCACTGTTTCAATCTCCGGAAAAAATGGAGTTACCGGAGCCCATGGAATAGAGATCAGGGCAGACAAACTATTCGATGAGGTTAATTTTGAAAAAACCGGGATGATAGTGCTTCCCGGGGGAATGCCCGGTGCAAAAAATTTAAAAAACCATGCAGGTCTCAGAGATCAGATCTTAAAGTTTTTCAACAGCGGAAAACCTTTGGGTGCGATTTGTGCAGCTCCTATGGTATTCGGCGGCCTTGGCATATTAAAAAACAGGTCAGCAACATGTTATCCGGGATTTGAAGACCAGCTTACCGGGGCTCAGGTAACAGGAAACGAAGTGGAAGTATCCGGAAAAATAATAACAGGCAAAGGTCCGGGAGTTGCCATTAAGTTTGGATTAGAGATTGTCAGAACGCTAAAAGGCGAAGCTCTGGCAGACAGGCTTGCAGAAGATATGATCCTGACATAACACTCCCTACCGGATATTTTTTATCCAGTCATGCGCATTAACAAATGCTTTAATCCAGGGAGCAACTTCATCCATTTTGCGGCCGGCAGGATAATGTGCCCACTGCCAGGGCAAAAAAGCCCTTTCGAGGTGAGGCATTACAGCCAGGTGGCGGCCGTCGTCAGAGCATATTGCAGCAGCGTCATAATCAGATCCGTTCGGATTAGCCGGATATGCATCATAACTGTACTTTACAGGAATATTATAATCCTTTTCATCCAGTGGCAAACTAAATTTACCCTCTCCGTGAGCCACCCAGATACCCAGTTTCATGCCAGCCATATCTTGCAGCATAACAGAATTATTATCCAGTATATCCACATTTAAGAAAGCCGATTCAAATTTTCCCGAATCGTTATGCAGCATACGGGCTTGTTTTTTATGTCCCGGATAAACAAGTCCCAGTTCAACCATCAGCTGGCACCCGTTACAAACGCCCAGGCTAAGAGTATCCTCCCTTTTATAAAAATTCTCAAGGGCAGACCGTGCCTTTTCGTTATACCTGAACGCCCCTGCCCATCCTTTTGCAGAACCCAGTACGTCAGAATTTGAAAAACCACCGACAAAAACAATCATATTTATGTCCTCAAGAGTTTCGCGGCCTGAAATAAGGTCAGTCATGTGAACATCCTTAACATCCATTCCGGCAAGGTACATTGCATACGCCATCTCCCTGTCACCATTCACTCCCTTCTCTCTTATTATGGCAGTCTTAATACCTGACCTGCTTCTGCGGTTAAGGTCAATACCATAATCTGCAGCCTTTCCTGTAAATCCGCAAAAATCAAATTTATGTTCTAATCTTTTATAATTAGTGAATCGCTCAAGCGCTTTCACATTTCCACTCTGTTTGCGGTCAAGCAGATAAGAAGTTCTGAACCAGAGGTCTCTGAGTTTATCAATATCAAAAGAAATTTCAGTATCATAATTTTTCACAGAGGCAGTTCTTGACGAGACAGGAAAACCAAGAGATACAAACTCCACTCCACAACTATTCAAATAATCCTTTACTTTATCATTATCAGCACATTGAATAACGATTCCAGGGTTTTCACTAAAGAGAACTTTAATCATATCCTTTTCTCCGATACCTGTCAGGTCTGCCTTCATACCCACATCATTACGGCTGAAGCACATTTCCAGCAACGTAGTTATCAGTCCGCCCGATCCGATATCA
>CAZBWK010000032.1:31747-37443 GCA_964495655.1 uncultured Prolixibacteraceae bacterium
TCATGTCCGGCAATGATCAATTGCTTTTCGATAAGATCCTGGACTGTGTTAAAAGCAGAAACAAACTTAGCAGGATCAGCAATAACCGGCGCTGATCTGCCAACCTTATTTACAGACTGGGCAAGCGAACTGCCCCCGAGTGCGCGACTGGAAAATGAAAAATCCACAAATAGAATTTCTTTAGTCTCATCATTTACCAAAACAGGTTCAACAACCTTACGTATATCGGACACCTCACCAGATGCAGATATTATAACTGTTCCGGGAGCATATACAACATCATCCTTATACTTCTGTGTCATCGACATCGAATCCTTACCAGTAGGAATATTGATACCCAGAGCACAGGCAAAATCACCGGCAGCCTCAACAGCCTTGTAAATACGGGTATTTTCTCCCGGATTTTTTGCAGGCCACATCCAGTTGGCGCTGAGGGAGACACTCCGTATCCTGTCGGTGAGGGGCGCCCATATTATATTAGTCAGGGCTTCAGCAATTGAAAGCAGCGAACCGGCAGCAGGATCAATCAATCCGGCAACAGGAGCATGTCCCAAAGAGGTGGCAACACCTTTTAATCCGTGGTAATCGAGTGCAATAACACCCGCATTATTTAAGGGAAGGTGCAGCAGGCCCACTCCCTGTTGTGCTGCAATCCGTCCTGTCACAGACCTGTCAACCTTATTTGTCAGCCAGTCCTTGCAAGCCACAGCTTCCATCCGGATTACCTGCTCTGTCAATATTAAAATATCTGTGTTATTGCAATCTACTTCATCAAAATCAGGTTCGACAGTGCAATCTTCCAAAATTGTTTTTGGAGGATTGCCGAACATATAACCCAGTTGCCAGTCGACAGGTTTTTCACCTGTTTCAGAATTTTCGAACGTGAACTGCATATCACCTGTAGTTTCGCCAATCACATAAACCGGGGCACGTTCTCTTTCAGCGATCCGCTTCAGCAGTCCGACATGTTCCGGTTTAATCACCAGTCCCATTCGCTCCTGCGACTCGTTACCTATTATCTCTTTTTGTGAAAGAGTAGGATCCCCCACAGGCAATTTTGCAGTGTCAATTTTACCACCTGTTGTTTCCACCAGTTCAGAAAGGCAGTTAAGATGGCCTCCCGCACCATGGTCATGAATTGAAATAATTGGATTTTCGTCCGATTCGCTGAGGGCCCTGATAGCGTTATAAACCCTTTTCTGCATTTCAGGGTTAGCGCGCTGCACGGCATTCAGCTCGATAGCATTTTCAAATTCACCGGTGGCAACAGATGAAACAGCGCCTCCGCCCATGCCTATTCTGTAATTATCTCCTCCCAGCAAAATAATTTTATCACCTTTCCCGGGATCATCTTTCAGGCTGTATTGTTTGTTAGCAAATCCAATACCTCCCGCCAGCATGATCACTTTATCAAAACCATATTTTTTATTTTTCTCAAAATGCTCGAAAGTCAGAACAGATCCGGCAATTAGTGGTTGTCCGAATTTATTTCCAAAGTCGCTGGCCCCGTTCGAAGCTTTTATAAGGATCTCTTCAGGAGTCTGATATAACCAGTTCCTCTCTTTTGTCGCCAATTCCCATTTACGTCCCGGTTCAGAACGGGGATATGAAGTCATATAAACAGCAGTCCCTGCAACAGGAAAGCTCCCCTTCCCTCCCCCGATACGGTCGCGGATTTCGCCTCCGGTGCCTGTTGATGCCCCGTTAAAAGGCTCAACAGTTGTCGGAAAGTTATGAGTTTCTGCTTTTAGTGAAAGTACTGTCTCTATATCTCTTACTTCAAAATAATCAGGTTTATCCTGAGTAGCAGGAGCAAACTGTTCTGCTACAGGCCCCTGCACAAATGAACAATTATCCCTGTAAGCCGATACGATCTTATTTGGATTTACCCGGGAGGTTCTTTTTATCATTCTGAAAAGCGATGATCCCATCTCTATACCATCAATAATAAAAGTCCCGTTAAATATCTTATGACGGCAATGTTCTGAGTTCACCTGTGCAAAACCATATACTTCACTGTCAGTCAGAGGTCTTCCGATAGCTTTCGACACAGAATTGAGATATTCAATTTCATCCTCACTAAGGGCCAGGCCCTCTTTTCTGTTATATTCAGCTATATCTTCGATTTTTATTATGGGGTCCGGCAGTTTAACCAATTTAAAAATATCCTGGTTCAATTCCTTATACATACGCTGCAGCATATGGTCGTAAGCGGCATTTTGATCAGGGACAGACACAAACTCTTCTATTCTTGATATTCCTTCAATACCCATGTTCCGGGTAATTTCAACTGCATTTGTACTCCAGGGAGTCACCATCTCCTTCCGGGGCCCGGTAAACCAGCCATCAAGGGTTTCATTGCCGAGGCACTCTGCATTGGAGAAGAGCCACACCAATTTTTCAATATCCTCACTGACAGGAGGAGTAACAGATTCTACAGCAATGATTGTATTGCTTTCAGTTCTAAAGAATTGAATCATTTCACAGTTGAATTTTGAAAATGAACATGTTATGAACGACGTCGCAAAGATAAAAAATAATTTTTGGCGGTTTTAAATCCCTAATGGTAATATCCAAAGAGTTTTCAACAAAAATAATAGAGGGTGTTGTCTTCTTTTTGAAAAATTTCCGGTTACTTTGAATAATTTAGTTGCATACTTTGGAAAGGATTGTTAAAACAACCGGCGGTAAAGACAAAACGAAACCGGTAAAAATTAAATTACAGACCAAATGAAAATCAAAACAATAATATCATACAGTTCAGGCATGAAGCTTTACATTTTAGCAGTAATCATTCTGTTTTTATCCTCCTGCGGAACTCAGAACCAGCTAAAAAAAGCCTGGATGAGCCAGCCGGAAGCAAAACTCATAGAGTCATTCGGAACCCCGTCCAGCGTTACAGACAGGGAAGGTGACAAAATATTTATCTTTGAAAAACAGGAGGAGTTAAGAAGCACGGAGATCAGTCAGGGAAAGCTTGCGCTTGACCCTATAATGTCTCCGAAAGTTATGAAAACAGAAAGGTATATATTCACAATTCGTGAGGGAATTATTATCCGCACAAATTTTGAAGAGGAGTATGAAAGATATTAAGACAACATTTTTAGTAATAATGTTACGATTTGAATAAATTTTTTAATTTTGCATTCGCTCTGTGAAATTAAAATGCCCAGATGGCGGAATTGGTAGACGCGCTAGTTTCAGGGACTAGTGTCCGCATGGACGTGCAGGTTCGAGTCCTGTTCTGGGCACAGATTAAAAATAAAAACCGTTATTTATCAATGATATATGACGGTTTTTATTTTTCTACATACATTATTGCATACAATAATTATTATTTCTTAATAAGTCTATTTACGAAAAATACAAATGGTTAAAAATATTTCTTATCCCATCTCCCAATGCATAGAATTTAAAATTTGGTATCCCATTGGGCTAAAAAATAATCTTAACTATCGGATAAAGGAGAAAGAAAGAAGAAACCACATGTAAGGATAACGCGGAGGGGCTTATTTATTAATGTGGCAAAATATAATACTCTGAATGCCTGTGCTTAAAAAACAGGAAAATCAATCTGCCAGCCTCCTTTCCTGTTCTTAATAACTTAATTGCGCTGAAAAATAACATGAAGTTACTCTTGGCTGCTTCATCCCTGCTATGTCTGTGTATACTGGTATTTAACAAGGCTAATATATGATTCAGATAGCATAACCTCGAATATTCATCTTTATTCAAAAGGTAAATCTCTTTATATATCTTATAGTTTCTGTTTATAATCATATCCCAGTCATGCTTCATACTGAATACCCCTCCTTCGTGGATACGGTATATGCCTGTTACTTCTGTCATATAAAATCCATTACCGTTTTTCAGGATATGATAAAAAAGATTTATATCAACCCCATGTTTATATTGAACCAGATGGCCTCCCAGTTCAGGATAGTTTCTAAATACTGCCGTTAAGGTTTTGGTCAGCCATCGGCCCAATGTATCCATAAGAGAAAATTCATAACCCTGGCCTGTGAGCTTCACTCCCGGCGGAACAGTAATGTTTATTCTTTTTCTCTTTGTATGGATATTATTTGACAAAAATCCACTGACACATAATGAAATTTTTGAATTTTTTTCCATTATATCCACCTGTTTTTGCAGTTTCAGAGGATCGGACCAATAGTCATCACCTTCACAGAGGGCTATATACTTGCCCTGCGCCCTGGGAAAAACATAGTTAGCAAGTGGTTTTATCCCCTGTGAGTATTTATTCTCTTCTTGCAATACCGGAAATATCAAATCAGGATGCCTGACTGCATATTGTTCTATTATTTTTGCTGTATTATCGGTAGATGCATCGTCGTGAATAATTATTTCAAACGGAAAATTGGTTTCCTGCATTAAAAATCCTTCTATGGCGTCACTTATAAATTTTTCATGATTGTAAGTAATGCAGCAAATACTAACAAGAGGGATTATATCATTCACATTTTTAGAATTCATTACCTTTATTTTTCAGTCGTACCGGGACTATATCTTTAATACCTGTTATGCCCGCACTGGTTGTCAGCAGAGCGGTATCAATTTTTTTATTTAATAATATTTTAATTATCGCTTTGGGAAAATTTGCCCCTGCCAGGTGAGTATATACATAAGTTCCGCCAAACCGGGCATTCATATCAATGATATAATATTCCTTTCCCTTTTTAATCCAATCCAAATCCAGGACAGCTATATGCTTAAGCCTTTTACTCAGCCTTAATCCAATATCTTCAAGCGCATCATCTTTTATAACCCTCTACAGTTTTTTAAATAGTGCCTGACGATATTCTTATCAGCACCCAAGCTAATTGCAAGATTATACATTTGTAAATGGTATAAATTGAATTTATCAGGCTCAATGTCATCTTTGTGCTTCTCAATAAACTTTATGCACGACTCAAAATCAATCTGCTTTTTCGGGTTATAATTAAGATAACATGCTGCAGAAACATCTTCATTTGCTATCCATTTGTACTTCTGCCAAAAGCGGACTACAAAATCATAATCCTGATGCCTCTTTAGCGATTCATCCCACAGAATATTTCTGGCCGCTTCGTTTTTCATGAAAAGGGTTGAAGATGACGCACCAATTCCTTTAGATAAAAGGTAATTGATCATCTTTTCACCCTCGTTTAACCGCCTTGCCTTAAACAAAGTATTTATGTGAGGTGTCCTCATTTCAATGCTGCCATAAATTCCGTCACATTTATTAGCCCTCATAAGCTGAATATTAACCTCAAGATGATTCCTGTACCACTCATCATCAGCATCAAGCATGGCAATATATTTTCCCTTTGAATGTAAAATTCCATAATTCCTGGCAACATTGGCATTTTTATGCTCAAGGTGATAATAATAAAGATTATCCAGTTGTAGTACTTTTATAAAATTCCCCGAGTTATCCCGAGAGCCGTCATCCACAATGATTATCTCATAATCTTGATAAGTCTGTGCAAGAACACTCCTGACTGATCTCAACAATAATTTACCTGGATTATAGGAGGGGATTACTATGGATATTTCTGGTTTTTTGGTCATAGATTTAATTTTGTTGATATTTCATTTTCCCAACTGGGCCCTTAATGGATTTATGAACCTATAGACCATCCGCATCTCTTTTGTTATTATTTCTGCCGAGCCGTCCATCTCCTGAACCAGCTTTA
>CAZBWK010000033.1:0-36790 GCA_964495655.1 uncultured Prolixibacteraceae bacterium
CCAGTGACAAAGACTGGCCCCAGTACAGGAACAACTCCGGAAGAACAGGCTATACTTCACAACAGATTACTGAAAACCTTGCACCACGGTGGGTCCATAATTTTGGCCCTGCTGATAGATCATGGACAGGTATTCATACACGAATGACATTTGATCATGCCATTCAGCCGGTAATCAGCGGTAATTACCTCTATGCCGGTAATTCAAATGACAACCGGATATATGCCATCAACAGAAAAACGGGAAAAGTGCTGTGGACCTTCTATACTGACAGTCCGGTAAGATTTGCACCTGCCGTATACAACAACAAAATTTATGTGGTAAGCGACGACGGATATTGCTACTGTATATCTGCAAAAAAGGGCAAACTGATCTGGAAAAAACAGGGAGGACCTTCCCATGACTTAATCCTTGGCAACGGCAGGATGATCTCACGCTGGCCTGCCCGGGGAGGAGTAGCTATAAAAGACGGGATTCTTTACTTTGGGGCGGGTATCTGGCCCTCTGAAAAAATATTCATATATGCACTTGACCCTGAATCCGGAGATGTATTATGGGTAAACGACTCATCAGGAGAGATTGAGATGCCTCAACCCCATGGGGGAGCGGTTGCTAAAAGCGGGCTGTCGGCACAGGGGTACCTGGTGACAGGCGGAGACAAGCTCTTTGTACCTACCGGAAGGGCAGTGCCTGCAGCACTGGACCTGCAAAAAGGAGAGCTGGCCTATTTTCACCTTCAGCAGTACAGGAATATGGGCGGATCTGCCGTAATGGCTGCTGATTCATTTATGCTGGTACCAAGTGGTAATACAAGAGAGTTTAATGAGATCGAAGGTACCCGCTATTCGATTTTTTATAACAGCGACGGTATGATGGTCCCGGGTGAGATAAACTCTGAGGCAGTGGCTGTTTCCCCTGAATATATTTACGCTGTAAACAATGATTCACACCAGATAGAGGCATATAACAGGAAAAACCTCATAGAATCACGGGAAACCCTCGACAGAAGGGGCAATAAAACAGTAGTGAAGAAAATTGCTGATCCCGAATGGCAGGCTGACCTGGTTAAGGATTATGTAAAAACACTTATAGTGGCGGGTGACAAGCTGGTGGCAGGGAGTGCAACCGGTAAAGTACTGATAATTGACTCCCAAAACGGCAAACTGCTTGCATCTTATGAGGTAAACGGAACTCCCCTTGGACTTGCAGTAGCTCACAACTCACTTTTTGTCAGTACCGATATGGGATCATTATATTGTTTTGAGAGCGGATACAAAGGTAAAACAGAAGTTTTTGCCAACGACTTTTCAAATTACTCTGTAAATATTAAACAGGAGTATAAAGATGCGGCGAATAAGATAATAGAAAAAAGCGGTATCAGAAGCGGTTATTGCCTCGACCTGGAGTGTGGTGACGGAAGCCTCATATATGAACTTGCCAAAAAAACTAACCTTAAAATAATCGCACTTGAGAAGGATAAAAAGAATGTTGAGCATGCAAGAAAAATGCTTACCAGTTCAGGTATGTATGGTTCAAAGGTGGTAGTATTTGAAGGTGATATTAACTCCGTCCCCCTGCCTGACTACTTTGCAAACCTGACAATATCCACAAGGTCATTGCTTTCTGACGGAACTACAGAAGTTACCGGCAACATCCTGCGGTGCCAGAGGCCTTGCGGAGGGGTTGTCATAACCGGTACTGCAGGAGATATGTCAGCCGGCATCAGGGGGGAGCTCAAAGGTGCCGGGGAGTGGACGCACCAATACCACGATCCCGCTAACACTGCGATATCTGAAGACGAAATTGTAAACGGGGAACTGGAAATGTTATGGTTCAAAGATTCCGATTTTGACATGCCAGCGCGACACGGAAGAGGGGTTTCACCGCTATATAAAGACGGCCGCCTGTTTGTAGCAGGGAACGATGCAATCAGAGCTGTTGATGCCTATAACGGACAAATATTATGGGAGCATTACATTGATAACCTGTCATTGGAATATGATCAGGAACATAATATGGGCGCTGCAATTACTCAAGGCAACTGGTGTATCGAAGGTGATAAATTGTTTGTAAGAAGGGGTCTGTCAAAGTACAGAAGAGCTGATACAGGCTGCTATGCCATTGATATAAGAACCGGAAACAGAATTGCAACATATAATGCACCTGAGGGTTACTGGGGCTATATAGCTGTAAAAAATGGAATTCTTTACGGTTCAGTTGCTAATACGGAACACATAGTGATCAGAAGTCATGGTGAAATCAGTGAATCAAATAATCAGTTCAGCGAGTCTGGTTCTCTGTTTGCTATTGATATAACTACAGGAGATATTTTATGGGAGTATAAGGCTGAAAATTCAATACGTCACAATACTATTGCCATTGGAACTGATAAGTTGTATTTTATCGACAGGCCTGTAGCTGAAATTGACCGTATGTACAGAAGAGGAGTTATAAAAGAACATGAACCTGGTGTTTTAGTTGCATTAGACTCCGGGACAGGTAAGAGATTATTCCGCAATGCTGACAATATATGGGGCACTCTTCTTATTCTGAATGAAAAATATAATAAAATTATAATGTCATATAATGATGTCAGATTATCTCTGCCATCTGAAAAAGGTGGAAAGATTGCTGTCCTGGATGCTGATACCGGCAACATGATCTGGGAATCCCCCACAAGGCAAGATCTGCCTGATAGTTATTCAAGTTCAAGCCGGTCGAGGCCATTAGTCAATGATAGTATTATATTTGCAGAGCCGGAAACCTTTGACCTCTTTACCGGCAGGGTTCTGGACAATAATTTTGAACGTTCTTATGGTTGTGGAATAATATCGGGTTCTAAAAAGATGCTGTTTTTCAGATCAGCCACAGTAGGTTATTACCGGTTCGATGGTATAAATTCAGGTATTCATAACTACGGAGGGATCAGGCCGGGGTGCTGGATAAATATGATACCTGCCGGCGGACTTGTACTTATGCCTGATGCTACAAACAGGTGTGACTGCAGTTATCTGATGAAATCGTGGATTGCCCTTAAGCCGGTAAAAAATTTGTAATTGACTTTTGTAATGTTCTTCCTGATAACGGAATTCCAACTGCAGGTGTGTTCTTGTTATTATTGTTTAGCTATTCACTATTCTTGTCAATACTTACTCTGAAATAGTAAAGGTCTGCCTGCTCTGATCCGTCCATATAAGCTCTTTCGGTAAAAACAACAAGGTATTCCTTCTCATTTATGGGTGCAATGGTTGGATATCCATATAATTCCTGATTCAGGGGACGGTCACCCGCTAACGACGGGAAGGCCCATGGCCGTTTCAGCTCATGCTGAAGGGTCCAGCCTGTTGGATTAAGAAAGATATCGTCCGGACTGGCAGTGTAGATAAACAAACTGTTTTGTTCAAGTGGCCTTGAGTACCTGTCGCTGTTTAGCGCTATGAGCAGATCACGTTCCTTGTCGTAAATTAGTTGCGGGGCTGCTCCCCAATGCTTCATGGGAGGAATGTTGGCAGGTGCCGGATCGCTCCATGTCTGACCGTTATCAAAGCTTATAACCTGCACTAAAGGATGCCCCCATTCCGGGACATCGTCCCTGATCAAAGCTACCATTCTGCTTTTCCCGCACCAGGCCCCTGCAACTTCAGATAATGCATAATCCTGATTGTCAGTGATCAATTGGGGATCCTCCCAGTTAATTCCATCTCTGCCGGAAATAAGATACCTCTGGCATCCCATCGTTATATACTTATCAATTTCAGGATTATAAAACATCTGGCATGTATTCCAGGCACACGAAGTTGGCTGGAGGCCCGACCAGGTCATGCCGTTGTCATCGCTGTAAATATAATAGGCACCTTCCGTATTAGTGCCGTCAAACCTGTTGAAAAATGCAACAACCCTGCCCTCTTTTGTCACCCCGCCATGGATATTGCGGTCGTCATACTGATGGCTGTTATAAACAGTCTCTGCTTCTCCCCATTTATCTGTTGCAGGATCATAATAAATCTTAGCAATATAACCGTCTGTGCCGACATGGTCACCCTTCATTCCGGGATCGATTCTGAATATCAGAACAATTTTACCATTTTTCAGTGGGGCAAGAAATCCTTCACTGTTGTGGTCGTCATTAAACAGTACTGGTTTAAATGGCGTAACATCCAATGTATATTCCGGTGTTAATGATTTTCCGGGGATATAATTGTCACCTCCTGAACAACTAAAGAGTAACACTATTATGATCCCGGTAAATGCTTTAAAAAATATATCTGCCATGATTTTAATCAGTTAAGGGCAGTCAGCCCTTATCATTCTGTTTGTTTCAATTCTTAGTATGCGAAAATATTTGTAATTTTGAACAAAATAAATGATAAACAGCAATACCATGAAAACATTTGTAAAATATTTATTTATTATTGGATTTATGTATACCTTAATTACCGGATGCACTGTTAAGGACCAGAAAATCAGTATTATTCCGAAACCTGTCAGTCAAAAGATTGTGAAAGGCAATTTCGTATTGAAAGAGGGAACTGCCATTGTTTATGACAGCGAAGAGCTAAAATCAACTGCAGGTTATCTGAGAAACTTTATTGAAGAGAAGTATGGCATTGCCACATCAGTTTCGGGAGATGGATCGGAAAACAGGTCTGTCAGGCTTTCATTATCGGATACAATAAAAAACAGTGAGGGATATGTGCTGAAGATCAGGAAAAACGGCGTAGAGATAGCCGGAGCAGACGGGGCCGGGGTATTCTATGGCATACAGTCACTTTTGCAGATGATGCCTTCTTCAGCCGGCCGCTTAAAGCAAATTTCTGTTTCATCTGCTGACATTGAAGATTATCCCCGTTTTAAATGGAGGGGACAGCATCTCGATGTTGCCAGGCATTTCTTTCCTGTTGAATATGTCAAGAATTTCATTGACGTTATGGCAATGCATAAATTAAATACCCTGCACTGGCATCTGACTGAAGACCAGGGGTGGCGCATTGAGATTAAAAAGTATCCGAAACTTACAGAAATTGGTGCCTGGAGGGATAGTACCATTATCGGTTATAACGCACAATATCCTCCCCGCTATAAAAAGGAAAGGTATGGAGGTTTTTATACTCAGGAGGAGATAAAGGAGGTTGTTGAATATGCAAAGGAAAGGCATATAACAGTGGTTCCTGAAATAGAAATGCCCGGACATTGCCTTTCGGCACTGGCAGCTTATCCCGAATTATCATGCACCGGGGGCCCTTTCAGCGTAGCTGCAAAATGGGGTATTTTTGAAGATGTTTTTTGTGCAGGGAAAGAGGCTGTTTATGAGTTTCTTATAGATGTAATTGATGAAGTTATTCCCTTATTTCCGGATGAATATTTCCATATAGGTGGGGATGAAGTCCCTAAAGACCGCTGGGAGAAGTGTAAGGATTGTCAGAGTAAGATAAAGGAAGAAGGATTGAAGGATGAACATGAACTGCAGAGCTACTTTGTTAAACGAATTGAAAAATACCTGCACAGTAAAGGTAAAAAGCTGATCGGCTGGGATGAAATCCTTGAAGGTGGCCTTCCCGAAAGGGCAATTGTTATGTCATGGAGAGGGATGGATGGCGGAATTGCTGCTGCCAGAGCGCATCATTACACGATTATGACACCCTGGACTCCATGCTATTTTTATGTATATCAGGGTAAATACAGAGAACCTGTTGCCGGCGGCAATTATACCTTATTGAGCGATGTTTATGAATTTGATCCTGTTCCTAAAGAGCTGAATGAACAGGAGGCAAAATATATTCTCGGTGGACAGGGATGTGCATGGTCTGAATATATGCCTGATGAAGATATTGCTGAATATATGATCTTTCCCAGATTATCTGCTCTATCTGAAGTGCTATGGTCAGATAAATCGCAAAAGAACTGGGATGATTTTCTGATCAGGATGGATGACCATTATCTCAGACTGGATTACTTCGATATTAATTACCGCGTCGATTACCCTGCTGATTATGCTTTTATAAACAGGTTTATTGAGGACGAAGTGGAGATCACTCTTAGTAATGTTATTAATAATAGTGAGATCAGGTACACAACCGACGGGAGTGAACCTGTTGAATCATCACCCCTCTGCACAGGGCCTTTAAAATTGAACCTGGGTGATAACAGTCCGGTTGTTCTTAAGTCAGTGACTTTTATGCCCAACGGACGAAGAAGCGCTGTGCATGAAGGAGTATTTGAAAAGCTGGAGTGGCAGCTATCTCTTGATGCAGCAAATGTTGAATCCGGCCTTAATTTTCAATATTTTGAAAAAGAGATCCTGTCTGTCGATGAAGTTAAAGGTGATCCCGACAAAAATGGCATTATTGAAAATGTAAAATTTCCTGACAATGCGGCAGATAACTTTTTTGCCTTAGTGTACGAAGGTTATATAAAAGTGCCCGAAAAGGCTGTTTATGATTTCAACCTTTCCACATCATCCGGTAAAGGGATCCTGATGATAGGCAATATGAATGTGGTGGATAATACAGATGAACTTCCAAGATATTATCAGCGGACCGGAAAAATAGCCCTGGAAAAGGGATTTCATAAGTTTAATCTTACTTATTTAACTACAATACACAGAGCCGGATTAAAACTGGGCTGTACTTACAATGATAAAAAAGTTGAGGAAATTCCTGAGTCCTGGTTTTTTCACTAATGTAGTTTTTCAATGATCCGGTGCCTTTATAAAAAATTGTAAAAGGGTTAATGCAGATTTTATTTAAAATCTCCGGATAAGGCAGGATGCTTTAAATATATCACACCTCCTGAGGGATTGTATAATTATCCCTGTAATGTTTTTTCAGAAATTTATTGGCTTCGTCATTCTCAATAAATTGCTCATTCTGTTTGTCTATGAGCAATTGCTTATTGCCGGTACGGTATGCAATATTGGCAAAATGTACCAGGGATGCGCTCAGATGGGCCTGTTCAAGCGTGCTGGCAGGGCGCTTTCTGCTTCTGACACACTCAATAAAATTGATATGATGATCCATCTCCGAATGTATACCGCCTGATTGGGCCATTGTCTCACCTCCCGGTCCGAATACCTGCCAGCCCCCACCCTGCCTTCCCAGAAACATTACTCCGCCGGTACCATATATTTCAATCCTTGTAGAATTTGTATTCCAGTCGGGAAACCGGTTTTGATCCATTCTTATGTCGTTAGAGGTCTTCGACATATATTTTGCAGCATGTCCACTCAGGCAGGTAATTGCAAATTCTTTATAATCATAAGTAATATTCTGAATTTCAGGTATTTCACTTTCTGAATTGTATACATGGTTGCCTCCCCAACAGTAAATAGATTCCGGATGCAACGGGTCGCCTAAAACCATACGTGTAAGGTCCAGCTGATGACTTGCATCATTCATGAATCCCGGACTGAAGTCCCGGAAGTAATGCCATCCTTTATGTGCACCGGGATTATAAGGACGATAAGGAGCAGGGCCCAGCCAGGCATCCCAATCCAGTGTGGCAGGGACCTTTTCATCAGGTAAAGACTGCCATTTTTTACCACCCACAAGATTGAAAATATTAATATGCATTACCTGTCCTAATTTTCCTCCCAGAATATAATCCCTGGCTTCAATGTTGTAAAGTCCGCTTCTGTTTTGCAAACCGACCTGCACTACCCTTTTATATCTCTTTTCTGCTTCAATCATCTTATTGCCTTCCCAAATGCAGGCAGTCGGGGTTTTCTCCAGATAAACGTCTTTCCCGGCCTGACATGCCCGGATTGTGGCAAGTGCATGCCAGTGATCGGGTGTGGATATATAAACTGCATCAATATCAGGATCGTCTAAAAGCTCTTTCATGTTTCTGGTGACTACCGGAATGTATCCCAGTTTTTTGTTTATCTCTTCTGATGCCCGTCCTGACTTCATATCGTCAACATCACAAACTGATTTTATCTCAACATTATCATTTACACTACAGCAGTTAAGGCCATTGGCCAGGCCTCTTCCCCCGGCGCCAATTAGTCCCAAAACGATTTTATCATTTGCTCCGCGACATGATTTAGTGAGTAATCCTGCTGCTCCCAGAGAGGCCCCGCAGGTGCCGATTATTGCCTTTTCAATAAATATACGTCTTCGCATCTGTTAGTGATTATTGTTTTTTTATAATTTGTAATTCTCTGAATGAATAACTTATAAGTGTTTTTTCAAAGTTAATTAATAACTTGATTTACACTGTCAAAAAACTAAATTTATTTAGGAGTTCAGTATAAAAAGGGCGCGAAAGCGCCTTTTCAGACCCAACCCATTTATTTTTTTATTTCTAAAAATTGGTGTAGGGATCAAAAAAATAGATAAAGGGGCTGTATACTTTCTGTCACTATTTTTATATTTTTGGAGATCAAACAGCTTTATGGTTATTAATGATTCTGATAAAACTGGGCATATTGCTTACCGGATTTACTTATGCCGGATTGCTGCCTTTTGCAGTGAAAAGAAGTCTTAATCATGTTGATTTTGACTTAAAAAAGGAAACCTTGAGCTTTTTAAGTAATAAAAACCTGTATGACAAGAGGTTTGTTTCAGGTTATAAACGGATGTTGTTTACAATAGCAATCTTAAATTATTTTTTCTTCTGGCTTCTTTCTGAATTCTATGATCTGGGAGAGAATGAAGCTTTTATGAAACAGATCGACTATAGTTTTGCATTTCTGGCTCTGCTTGCATTTGTACCACACAATATTAATCCTTACAGCTTTAAAAACCTGAAGTCCTCTATTCAAAGATTCTTGCATAATATATTGGCAATCATTGTTTTTATTACACTTCCACTGTTAATAATCCTGTTTCAGATAGCCATAATAGAAAATCTCTATTTTTTAGGTATTTCAGGATTAATTATAATTTGCCTGGTAGTAATTTTTACTTCTTTGTCAGCAATAAAAAAGGGAATAACCGGTGTAACTGAGATTATATTTATTGATGGAATAAGTATCTGGAGTATTTACGTAACTATTCTTACATTTATCAGATAAAAAGATTGTGATTTTAAAAAATATTTATAACTGCTTATGAAAAATCGCACCCGGAAAGCTCAAAAAGCAACCTGGACAGGTTTTTTTGTCAATCTGTTTTTGTCTCTTGGAAAACTGGCAGCAGGAATACTGGGTCATAGTACTGCCCTGATCGCTGATGCTGTTCATTCATTTTCTGATTCAGGTACTGATATAGTAGTACTTGGTTTTGTAAGGGTTTCAGAAAAAGAGAGCGACAAAAATCACAAATATGGCCACGGTAAATTTGAAACCTTTGCCACTCTGGTAATTAGTATTGCACTTTTACTGGTTGGCATAGGAATATGCTGGAGCGGTATCCAGAGCATTCTTGGGTCATTATCGGGTGAGTTATTAGTAAAACCCTCAAACCTGGCACTGATTGCAGCATTTGGGTCAATAGTCACTAAAGAATGGCTTTACCAGTATACTCTGAGGATTGGCAAATCAATTAATAATCAGGCTGTCATTGCAAATGCATGGCATCATCGTTCCGATGCCCTGTCGAGTTTAGGCACATTCCTTGGTGTGGGAGGTGCAATTTTTCTTGGTGAAAAATGGAGAATTCTTGATCCTCTGGCAGGGGTTATTGTCAGTTATTTTATTATACGCATTGCGTTGAAGATAGGATTGCCCAGTGCAAAAGAGCTTATGGAAGCCGCTCTTCCTGATGAAATAGAAAATGAAATTCTCTCTATTGTAAATAAGACTCCCGGCGTTAAGGACTCTCACAGATTGAAAACCAGGAAAATAGGAAACACTTATGCAATTGATATTCATATTAAACTGGATGGGGACCTGTCGTTAACAGAATCGCACGATATAGCTACGTTAGTTGAAAAAAAACTCTTTGTAAAATTTGGTAACCAGACACACATAAATATTCATATGGAGCCTTACAATCCGTGAAGTAATTATTTAAAGCAGTCCTGACACTGCTTTTTATGACATATCTGCAAGTAGATCGCGGAAAGTATGGATTTAAATCCTAAAAAGTTTATATTTAATCTGCTAAATGATAAACTCCTGTAGATAGACTTTGAAATGAAACTATGGGGATTTTACAATAAAAAAGAATCTGGATACATACTAAAGGCGTAAAAATCCAAATTTAAAAATGACCTGAATGATATTTCAGTCCTCTTTTGAGTATACATACTTGTGGCTGCCGCTTATCGGATTGGTCATCGGACTGATAAGTTCAATGGTAGGAAGCGGAGGTGGCTTTTTATTTCTTCCGGTTCTTATTCTGATTTTTAAGCTGCCTGCCCAGATGGCTGTGGCAACTTCACTGGCTGCTACATTGCCTGTTTGCATTGTTGGCTCTTTCAGCCATTACAGGCACGATAATATAAATTTCAGAATGGGCTTACTGTTTATAATAACAGGCATCATGGGTGCAATAACCGGTGCATGGATAACCACTTTAATCACACCCCGGCAGTTAAAAACCGGATTCGGAATATATTCTCTGTTAATTGCTGTTCCGCTTCTCATAAACTATAAAAAATTTAAGAAAAACAAAATAAAGATAATATCCTCAACTTCAGGGATGAGTCTTAATAAAATTTCAAAAGGATCGTTTTACGGTATACTGTCAGGTATTATCACAGGCTCTTTCGGAACCAGCGGTGCTGCACCTGTGCTTGCAGGACTGCTGTCGATGCAAATGCCTGTAAGGCTTGTGGCGGGTACATCACTGCTAATAATACTTATAAATACAATTTCCGCTTTGGGTGCACATTTTATCGTGGGAGAAATTGACCTTACAATGGTCAGTTTTCTGGCATCAGGATCAGTATTTGGCGCATTTGCCGGACCAAAACTGCTATCAGGGATTAAAACAACAAATGTTGAAGGGCCTGCCAGGATGTGGTATGCCATTGTTATGTTGATTTTGGGAATAATAATATTGATCACATGATTGATTTTATGCATGTATTTATTATTTTAGCGCATATGGTTCATGTAATATATTTAATAATATTAGCATATTTTATAGTGGGAGCGATCGGATTTTATTTTATTAACAGAAAGAACGATCCTCTGTCAGCCCGTATGAACCGGATAAAATTTATCACCTACTGTGTAATTATTCATATAATTTTTTTTAGTATAGTGATTGAACCGGTTGCTTTTCGAGTTATTGCCGGAATTATAATATTGGCAGGCTTCTGCGAACTCTTTAAATTACATAAAGATTCAGGATTCGCAAAAAAAAGACCCTTCCTGATCTCTGCTATTATCTTTTCGCTCTTGTCTTACTCCTTCTTTGTATTCAGCGGGTTCGATAGAAATTTAATTCTGTTTGTATTTCTTGTAATCGCTATTTTCGACAGCTTCAGTCAGATAACCGGACAGATATTCGGGAAAACTAAAATTTTCCCTAAGATAAGTCCTGCAAAAACTGTTGAAGGTTTTGCAGGCGGAGTTATTATTGCTCTGATCAGCTCACTGCTTTTCAGGGAACTGATTGATCAAAATATTGGCTATACACTCAGAATTGCCTCAGAGATTGTTCTTTTTGCCTTTGCAGGTGATTTAGCTGCCTCATATTATAAGAGGTTGTATAATGTAAAGGATTTCAGCAAGATGATACCCGGCCACGGAGGTTTCCTCGACCGGTTCGACAGTTTGATTGCCGGCGGAGCATGGATTGCTGTAAGTGTCTTATTATTAAATATTTAATTAAATGAATAACCAAATTGCCGTTGCCATACTGTATCTTTTTGCCATTGCCCTCCTTTTAATATTTAATGAGTTGATTTACAGACGTCTTGGACTGAAAGGTGAAATTACCAGAAAGTTTGCTCATTTCACGGCAACTCTTTCAACGGTTACTTTCCCTTATCTTTTTACCGACCACTGGTATATTTTATTACTTGCTTTGGTTTTTTTTATTGTTTTGTTTATCAGTCGTAACGGTACTCAGCTCAAATCAATTCACGATATTGACCGGAAGTCAGCAGGAAGTTACCTGCTTCCTATTTCAATTTATCTGACATTCCTTATCTCAAACCTGCTTGACAATAAAATCTTGTATATTCTTCCGGTAATAATACTTGCTGTATGTGATCCTATGGCAGGAATATTAGGTATTAACCTCAAAAAGAGTAATCATAATATTGAATTATTTGGCATTAAAACGAAAAAAACTGTGCTGGGTTCCGGCTCTTTTTTGCTGTCCTCTTTTATTATATGCCTCATAGCACTCTATTTTAACAGGATGGTTTTTGACTTCAAAACCTTTTGGCTTTCTTTGGTTATTGCTGTAGTGTCGACACTTGCTGAGATGATAAGCTGGCGGGGGTCTGATAATCTTTTTATCCCTATCAGTGTCATTGCAATGATGATTTTATTTTTGTAAGATTTGGATGAATATGACAAATTATATAACAGTTCATTGAAAATGCCGGATTTAAAAAAGGAAGGGTTGGAAGATAGAATTTAATCCAAAAATCCGTCGGTTTCAACCGACGGAAAGGGATAAGGCTCCCATGATAGCAGTCAACTGGTTCAGAACCTTATCCTTTGCCGTTCCCTTGAGCGAACGGTTAAAAATAATGATTTAAAAATATAACTACTAACAGATGAAATTAATAATAAAAGGAGAGAATATTCTTAATGTACCAAATGCAATTAGTTTTTACCGGCTGGCTGTATCCCCAGTAATTTTGGCCCTTGCCGTTATGAATCACGAAAAATGGTTTGTAATTCTTATATGCATAAGCCTTATCAGTGATATCCTCGATGGCAACATTGCACGCTATTTCAACCTCAGAACACATTTTGGCGCTGCCCTTGATAACCTTGCCGATATGTGCACATACGCCATGGCGCTCCTGGGTATTTTCCAGTTCCGGTGGGATGCAATTGAACCTCATGCATGGGCGCTCTATCTTTTCCTGGCTGTTTTTGTATTAAGCTATATCATTGCATTTTTCAGATTTGGCAAGATCCCCGGACTGCATCTCTATTCAGCAGTTTCTGCCGGGTATATCCAGGGTATATTCTTTTTTATCCTGTTTGTATGGGGATTCTTCCCATGGATCTATTATTTAGCAGTCGGCTGGGGCACAATTGCATATATAGAAAAGATAATTGTCCTTCTAAAACTGGATGACATTAAATTTGATGTAAAAGGCCTTTACTGGCTCCTTAAATCGGGACAAGATATTTGATACCTTTGAAAATAATTAATTTTAATCATATAATATTACCGGGAAAAATATAATTTTGCAAAAGTTTTGGCAAACAAGGCGCGTTCCTCTAACGGTCAGGAGATCGGTTTCTCAATCCGACAATAGCAGTTCGATTCTGCTACGCGCTACTTTTTCAACTTCAGTCTTAAATTATCCGGCACATGAATAATTATCATAAAAAATAATAAATCACGATAAATGTCTTGCTATGAATAAAGAACCGAATCTTTATATTGGAGCCATTAATCCCTTTGCCCTTACAGAGGTATTAACGGGAAGGATGATCGACTGGAGTAAGAGGGAGTCGATAGAAGTGATTGAAGATACTCTTGAAACTGA
This sequence comes from uncultured Prolixibacteraceae bacterium, assembly GCA_964495655.1. GTDB lineage: Bacteria > Bacteroidota > Bacteroidia > Bacteroidales > Prolixibacteraceae > JAAYJR01. Next base: position 13,573 of record CAZBWK010000033.1, read on the forward strand.
GTATAGTGAATTGTTTGATATGAAATATAATTCACCTCTCTATGCAGGCTTAAAACTAACAGGCAATAATACTGCCGAACCTGTGGATCAGTCAGAGATATCAGTAAGGGGTGACAATGACACTGAAACTCCCGATTTATCCAGTATGAACAGCATCGGGGAGTTAAAAAAGGCAGGGATAAAAATTTCCAAAGAGACTAAAATTCAATCTGCTTTTCTCTCGAGAGGGATTCTGAATCTCCGTCTGGAATTACCGGAAATGGATAAAACCCTTTCCAAAACGAGGCTGAGCCCTATGATGGCTTCTGCAGTAATGTATTCAGGATCTTCAGATGAATGGACTCCTGAAAATTGTATATGGACTGATACAGGTGATTTTTTAAAGGTTATTTCAGACTATAGTGAACCGATACAGGGTGCTATAGGTAATAGCTATTTTATTGCGGCCCTGTCGTCAGTTGCATGGTCCAGTCCCCATCTGATAGTGCACAGGAACAGGGCAAATGCAGCAGGGCGGACAGCCAGAATGAGCACAATACAATTTTATTCTAAAGGTGGTGAAAAAGATGCCCCGACAAGAAAAGTTGAAGTCAGCGATAAAACTGTTTTTAAAGTTTCGAATAACCTGCCTGTCTATTGCCGGTCAAGTGATTCAGCAGAAATATTCCCTTCTCTCTATGAAAAAGCTTTTGCAAAATGGATAATTCAGACCAATTCAGATAAGCCGGATATAACAAAAACTGCTTACGGCGATCCTGTGAAGGCGATGGCACAGTTAAACAATAAAACTCCGCACTATTATTGCACTGATTCAAGAACCGGCGACGAACTCTACAGTATCGTCAGAAGTAATTCAATGAGCTATAAGACTATTCATCCGATGGTTGCATGGACTTATGGTTCAAATAGTGATTACACCGGGATCAATATCGTCGGAAATCATGCCTATTCTTTACTGGGATGGGCATTGAAAGGAATTAAAAAGTATTTTATTCTCAGAAATCCATGGGGTGTTTCCGAACCATACGGAATGAATACTTATCAGGGAGTAATTACACACCTGGATAAAACTTTTTGGATGCCTGTTACAACTATTGGTAATAATGGTGTATTCGCAATAGAAGCTAATGCATTCAAAAATCTGTTTGCCGGACTGGGGGTTGCAAAGTAAATTAGTTGCATATTGCAGGTAATTCTGTTAATATTGCAGTTAAATCAGCAAAAAATATAGTACCTATGTTTAAATATCTGTTTGGCCCTGTGCCGTCCCGCAGACTGGGGATGTCTTTGGGAGTGGACCTTGTACCTAAAAAAGTATGCTCACTGGATTGTGTTTACTGTGAGGTTGGTAAAACTACCAAACTGACGACTGAAAGAATGGAGTATATACCTTATGAAAAGATCACCAGTGAACTGGATAGCTATTTTAAATCCAACCCTGATCCTGATTATATTACATTTTCCGGGTATGGCGAACCTGCTTTGAATTCAGGTTTAGGCAGGATCATGAGTTACATTAAAGATATAAAGCCTGGAATTCCCCTGGCTGTCCTTACAAATGGCACACTTTTCTACCTGCCGGAGGTTAGGCAGGAATTATTACCTGCTGATCTGGTCCTTCCATCTCTTGATGCTGCTTCGCAACTTGCGTTTGAAAAGATCAACAGGCCTTACCCGGATCTTAAGATCAATGAATGTATAGAAGGATTGGTTAAGTTCAGAACCGAATTCAGGGGAAAAATATGGCTTGAAATTTTTATCCTTCCCGGATATAACGATTCAACCGATGAACTTGACAATCTGAAAGAGGCGATTCTTAAAATCAATCCTGATAAAATTCAGCTAAACACACTCGACAGGCCCGGAACCGTTGAAGGACTAAAAGGTGCTTCATTTGAAAAACTTCAAAGTATCATAGACTACTGGGGCCTTGAGAATACTGAAATAATTGCCAAAGCTCCCCGAAGAAAAACACTTAAATCGTACCGGAAAGATATTGAAGCCGCAATAATTGGCACTGTTGAACGCAGGCCTTGCACGGCCGATGATCTGGCGCAAATAATGGGATCTCACATCAATGAAATAAATAAATACCTTGAAACTCTTGAGTGTGAAAAAAAGATTCAGCACAAAAGAGAGGAAAGAGGGATTTTTTATTATCCAGTGAGATGAATTTTTTAGTGATCTGCAAATTCTTTCCAATGTCTGCCGTCAGTAAGCCATGCAAGGTTAAACCGCGCCATTTTAGCGCCTGACCCGCTTTCATAGAACAGGTAAATTATACCTTCAGATGGAGTTCCTTTCCGGCCTGCTGCCAGTGAGGAATAGGCAAAGCTTCCCTCTTCTGCCAGTTTTTTCACCGGCCACGTTCTGCCACCGTCAAAGCTTGCCCAGACTGTGCCGTGTGTTCGTCCTTCAGGCGATTCAATATTACTGAAGATCAGTATATCATGACCGTCAACAGGAAGCCTTACCAGTCCTCCCATGAGCCCGTAATCCCTGCTTTGGTCTCCGTCGGGCAACTCTTCGCAGACATACATATCTCTCCATGTTTCACCTCCGTCAATGCTTTTTGCTACATATCTTTTTCTGGGATTAAGGCCATCAGTTGACCGGTGCCTGCGTGAGTTATAGTAGAGAGTGCCGTCTGACAGCTCCGCTATTGCGGCTTCACCTGTTCCGTTTGCAGGAAAAGGCTCGCCGGCCTGCCATGTTTTGCCCCTGTCATCACTGTAAATGGCATTTGTGTAATGCTCATCCCAGAAGGCACTGTCATTTCCTCCTGCATAATAACGTGTCGGCCTTATTAAACGTCCTGAATACTGACTGTTTTGCAGGGTAATTCCTTTTTCATTCATATGCATCGAAGGGATGTGGCCGAGACTGTTTGGCTTTATTTCAACTTCTTCCCGGATCCATGTTTTGCCCTGGTCTTTGCTTCTGTATACAGTTAGCGGAGCAATTGGATGTTTCTCTTCAACAAATACAATAATATCGCCTGTATTTTCATCAACTGTGGTTCCTCCTCCCTGAAAACCGGGATTGGCAACTGTAATTTCAGGCCCCCAGCTTTTACCGCCGTCTTCACTTCGACGCACTCTGTAATTTTCACGTCCCCAGGTTGTGATTACCGTACCATCTGTAGCAACAACCACATTCGGAAACCGTTCATCGAAAAATATTTCCTGAACATCGAAAAATGGTTTGCCGTCTCCCCGGAACGAATTAATTTGTCCCCTGCCGCAAGAAGTGAGCAGAATTGATGTTATAATAAAAATAGTTGTCCGGATATTCATTTCATTGACAATTAGGTAAATATTTAAATTTCAACTCTTGAATTTTTAATTTCAGCAATGAATTTATCATATACTGCTTTATCGGGATTTTTCAGAGGAAGCCTTACCGGTCCGCAGTCCACACCAACTGATTTCATAAGGGCTTTCCCCATTACAATAGCTCCTCCGTATTTAACAAGAATATTGATTATCCTGATTGACATAGCCTGATACTCTCTGGCAGAATCGATATCTCCGTTCTCAAAACTATCTATAAGATTATAATAGAGCCGGGCCATAAAATTATAGGTACTGCCGACTGCCCCTTTAACACCGAACGACAGTCCTGCCAGCAGAAGTTCATCATATCCGTGAAGTATATTCCACTTGCCATCATCAAGCCGGATGCACTCCATCATATCCATAAAATCATTATCGGAAAATTTTATCCCTGCCAGGTTTGGGATCTTTTTTGCAGCCTGAGCAAGAAATTCGGCCATAGGCAGTTTTATGCCGGATACAGACGGTATATGATAATAATAAAAAGGAATATCAGGCGCAGCTGATGCCACCTCTGAGCAAAAGCCCACCAACTCTTCTGTCCGTGAAGGAGGTAAAAAGACGGGACCCATTGTCCCTACGGCAAATGCCCCTGTTTCCTGTGCATGAGCAGCCAGTTCGCACGACTGCTTAAACGATGTGGTGCCAGTATGCACAATTACCCTGAAATAGTTGGTTTGTTCCTTTATCCACGCCTCAGCAGTCTTTTTACGCTCTTCAAGGGTCATTAACATACCTTCACCTGTAGTTCCGCAGACAAAAACTCCACTGACTCCGTCATTTTTAAGTTTGCCGGCATAATTTTTAATCATACCGGTGTTAAGAGAGCCATCCTCATACATTGGAGTAAATGGAGCGGCTATAAGTCCGTTGATTTTACTGATATCCATAACCTGTTATTTTATAATAATGAACTTTGTATCGTATGACCATGCAGAAAAATAACCAAGTGCACCGTTATTGAAATTTGAGACAGGATTTGCTGGTGCCGGTGAGCCCGGATTGATGTTAATTACATCCCTTAGAGTGGAAAAATATCTCCATACTGGCTTATCAATTGTAAGCATCTCCAGAAAGGCCCTGTCGTGAGTGTTAAATCTTTGTCCCCTGAGCCTGACCTGTACAAGTTTACCGTCTATCCCGCTGTCGTCAAAAACTATAAGATCATTGGCGGTTGACAGCAGTTCACCATTTTTGTAAACTTTTATACGGTAATAATTTTCCACACCCGGGGGGTCTTCGAAGAAGATATTTACCCTGTAGCCTCCCTCATAGAACCTTGTCCGCTCAACTCTTTCGTAACCTGCCGAATCTATACTGACAGGAGGATTCAGACAGCTCACAGCGGAGTATTCCCTGCTATTGTATGTGACAGTCAATTTATAATTACTGCCCGCTCGCACATTAACCTGGTCATTCAGATAAAGGCCCTGTTCTTTTTCATCAACTTCGAATATATTGCCTTCATTATCTTCCAGATAAACATTTGCACCGCTTATTTTTTTAAGTTCCCGGTCCTCAAAATAACTGCCGGTTTCTGATATAAGAACTTCTATCGTACTATCGTTTAATGAAAGATTGCCTTCTATTACGATTGCAGGATTAACGTAATTAAGGTCAATATCGATAATTTTCTCGCACCCTGCAAAAAACGCCGATATAAGTGTTAATATAACCAGAAGAGTTCTTATTTTTAAAAGGCCTGTCATATTTCAAATTTACACATTTTTAAAAGACAATTACCATAATCAAAACCTGAACCTGTAACTTATCGACGGAATAGCCCTGAACAGTGAGATCTGCACAGCTTCCGTCAATCCCGGTGCATCTTCTTTCTCCCTGAAATCAATAAAATAGGCATTTTCCCTTGCATAGGCATTATATACTGAAAAATACCAACTTGATTCAACCTTGTCAGTTTTTTTAAGCTGCCACACCAGTCCGGCATCCAGACGGTGATAATCAGGCATCCTGTAACCATTGCGTTCGGTGTAATAACCAGTGATCTTTCCGTCAATTTTATATTTTCCACTTGGAAAGGTAACAGCATTACCGGTGTAATAAACCCAGGTAGCCGATAATTTTAACTTTTCATTCAGATCATACATAGCCACAACCGAGAGATCATGTGTCCGGTCATGTCTTGCAGGGAAAGGATTTCCATTACTGATCTCATCGAACTGTCGCATAGTTCGGGACCATGTATAGCTGATCCATCCGTTAAGTCTGCCACTTTTTTTCTTCATCATAAACTCTGCTCCATAAGCCCAACCCCTGCCAAAAACCAGCTCAGATTCCACTGTGGAGTTATATATAAGGTCAGCACCGTTCCTGTAATCAATCTGATTTTTTAGATCCTTGTAATACAACTCAACGGCTGACTCATACTCATTGCTCCTGAAATTTTTGAAGTAACCGAGAGACAGCTGGTCGGAAATCTGTGGTTTTACATTATTGCTGCTTGGCAGCCACATATCGGTGGGTATAGTGGTGGTGGTATTGGTAAGCAAATGAAGAAACTGGTAAATCCTGTTATAAGATGCTTTTAAAGAGTTTTGAGTGTTTATCAGATAGTTAATCGCAAGTCGTGGTTCTGCTCCACCCTGGGTTTTATATAACTCCCTGTTTTTAAGCTCTATTGTATTTATCAACTCTCCCGATTGATCAAATTCGTAAAACTCACCCGGACCGATATTGCTGAAAAGTGAGTATCTGAGTCCGTAATACAGCTTTAACTTGTCAGATATATTATGATTATTTGAGATATAGGCAATCCATTCAATCGCCTTACGTTTAGCTATATCCTCGGGCAGGATATAGCTTGTAACTTCGTTGACTGTTATCTTGCCCGGCAGGATTATGTGATAAATTACATTGGCGCCAAATCGTATATTATTTTGTGAATTCATATAGAACGAAAAATCCTGCTTAACATTAAAATCCTGAATATCTGACCTTATATCTACATCAAGGTTTCGTCTAAGATCAATATTATATGAGTAGTTACTCATTATAAGAGAAGTATTTGAAAATAGCCTGCTGCTGAAGATATGGTTCCAGCGCAGCGTTCCGGTTATGCTTCCCCAGTCGAACCCAAACTCATCTTTGTAACTGAAGTCATCACGTCCGACATATCCCGAAAGGTATAGCCGGTTATTGTCGTTCATCTTATAATTGGCTTTCATATTCAAGTCATAGAAATAGAGGTTTGAGTTTCTGACATCATCATCTTTGGAAAAGTTCAGAAACAGATCTGCGTATGTTCTCCGGCCACTTACCATAAAAGAACTTTTATCCTTTTTCAGGGGGCCTTCTACGGTAATATTTGAAGAAATAAGGCCAATATTTCCAGCTATCCCGGGATTTTTCAGATTCCCTTCTTTCATTTGGATATCCAGCACAGAAGAAGCCCGGCCTCCGTATTCGGCAGGTATTGCCCCTTTCAGGAGAGATGCATTTTTTATTGCATCAGAGTTGAAGACTGAAAAAAAACCAAGAAGATGAGAAGCACTGTAAACAGGGGCTTCATCTATCAGGATAAGGTTTTGATCTATTCCTCCTCCCCTGACATGAAATCCTGCATTCCCCTCACCTGCAGATTTAACTCCGGGAGTAAGCTGAATAGTTTTCATTACATCCCGCTCGCCAAATATTACCGGTATACTTTCGATCTGACCGGGTGCCATTCTGACTGTACCCATTTCAAGTGAACTTATATTTCTGTCAGCTCTTTCTCCCCTGACTTCCACTTTTCCCAGTTCGAAAACGGCTTTTTCAAGTTCTACGTCAAGTTTTAAATTTTCATCAATTTCAAGGGGTATTGTAACTGTTTTATATCCTATAAACTGATACCTTATCGAATATTTTCCTGCAGGAACAGAAACAGAATAAAATCCATAAGAGTTGGTGATACCGCCGGTATTAGGGATTTCCTCAACAACAATCGCTGCCCCTGGCAGGTTTTCCCCGGTTGTAGCATCTGAAATATTGCCGCTTAAGACAAATAGTGTTTGTGCATTTACAGATGCTGCAATGATTAGTGTAAACAGAAATGTAATAAACTTAAATATCATCATAATTATTTCGGGGTTCAAAAATAGCAATAAACTTGCTCGTTAATAAATTATTACTATTTTTGGTCACCTTTTTTCAGTCATTATTGCTGAAATGTTAATGAGATTAATATAAAACAAAAAAGTTACGGTTTTAAAAGCCACATTGAAATACTGAAACAACAAATTTAAAGTCAGCGGTGGCTTTTTTTGCCTGCTTTTTTTGTCTGCAGAAAAAAAGCAGGTAGGTTTTAAGGGGTAACGCCCCTTTATATAAATAATTGAAATTTAAACATTTAATAAAGTTATATTCAGATGAAAGTATATAAAACTGAACAAATCAGAAACATCGCTTTAATTGGTAATGCCGGTAGTGGTAAAACCACCCTCGCGGAGGCCATGCTGTTTGAGGGTGGAGCAATTAAACGTAAAGGTGAAGTTACGGCAAAGAACACAGTTTCAGATCACAACTTCATCGAACAGGAATATGGCAATTCAGTTATTTCAACTCCAATGTATGTTGAATATAACGAGCATAAAATCAATATAATTGACAATCCGGGAATGGATGATTTAGGGGGTAATGTGGTTTCATCACTTAATGTTACCGACCTGGCAGTTATGGTCATTAATGCGACCAACGGCGTTGAATCAGGCACAGAAAGCGCTGCCCGGCATGCAGAAGCTGTCAGTATCCCGCAGATGTTTGTTTTTAACCAGCTGGATCATGATAATTCTAACTTCGACAAAGCTCTTGACCAGTGTAAAAACAGCTTTGGCAACAAAGTCACAGTAGTCCAATACCCACTTGATGCAGGTCCGGGATTTTCCTCAATAGTAGATGTTCTGAAGATGAAGGTGTTCAGGTACAAAACAGAAGGAGGGAAACCCGAGATACTTGACATTCCTGCCGATGAACAGGAAAAAGCAGAATCGCTTAACAACGAGTTGATTGAGATGGCTGCTGAAAATGAGGAAGCGCTGATGGAACTCTATTTTGAAAAAGGTTCGCTCACTGAGGATGAGATTCATAAAGGGCTGAAGCTGGGAATGTTGCAGCGTGATCTTTTTCCGGTATTATGCACAGGCGCCAAAAAGGATATCGGAATTGGCCGTTTACTGGAGTTCATCATAAACAACTCGCCTGCACCTGTCGAAAGGCCTATGCGTGCAATTGCCGGTGGAAAAGAGTTGAAGATGTCGGAATCTGAACAGCCTGCCCTTTTTGTATATAAAACAGCAGTTGAGTCTCATGTAGGTGAGATAACTTATTTCAGAGTTATGTCGGGAAAAGTAGTTGAAGGACTGGACCTGATCAATACTAAATCAGATAATAAGGAACGTTTATCCCAGATTTATGTCTCATCTGGTAAAACAAGAACCAAGGTTGAAGAGTTAGTGGCAGGTGATTTTGGGTGCACAGTGAAGCTTAAAGACACAAAATTCAATCAGACCCTGACTACCAAAGATGCTGGTACCAGGTTTGAGCCGATTGTATTTCCTAATTCGAAACATACAATTGCCGTCAAGGCAGTTAACGAATCAGATGATGAGAAAGTCGGAGAAGTCCTCAATAAAATTAAATTCGAGGATCCCACTTATGTTATTGAATATTCAAAAGAATTAAGGCAACTCTTAGTTCACGGACAGGGAGAATATCATCTTAATATTCTGAAATGGTATTTTGACAATGTATATAAGATCGATGTTAACTATATACAACCCAGGATCCCTTACCGTGAAACAATTACCAAACCAGCTCAAGCCGATTACAGGCATAAAAAACAGTCAGGTGGTGCCGGACAGTTTGGTGAGGTTCACATGATAATTGAACCGTACGATGAAGGTTCAGAGCCCAGGCAGGCCTTTAAGATAGGTGACAAAGAGTTTAAAATGTCAATCAGGGATGTACAGGAACACAATCTCTCCTGGGGTGGCAAGCTTATATTCACCAACTGTATTGTCGGAGGCTCTATCGATGCACGGTTTCTTCCGGCTATCCTCAAAGGGATAATGGAGAAAATGGAAGAAGGTCCTCTTACCGGATCTTACGCAAGAGATATACGGGTATATGTATATGACGGAAAGATGCACCCGGTCGACTCCAATGAGATCTCCTTTAAACTTGCAGGAAGGAACGCTTTCAGCAAGGCATTTAAAAATGCCAGCCCTAAAATCCTTGAGCCTATTTTTAACCTTGAGGTATGGGTGCCTTCAGACAGGATGGGAGATGTTATGAGCGACCTGCAGGGACGACGTGCAATGATAATGGGCATGGGTTCGGAACGAGGACTGGAAAAGATCACTGCAAAAGTTCCTCAGAAGGAGATGTTCAGATACTCTACCTCATTGAGTTCTGTTACAGGCGGAAGAGGTGTGTTCAGCATGTCTTTCGACAGATATGAAAAGGTTCCAGCCGAAATTCAGGATGAGCTTCTTAAAGCTTACGAAGAAGAGCAGGACGAAGAATAAAGCTATCCGTCGGCTTAAGCCGACGGCAAAGGATAGGGCTCCGATGTGGCAGATAGTGATTCAGAGCCTTATCCATTGCTGTTCGCTTTCAGCGAACGGTACTAAAATCAGCACCCCGCCACTTCGGTGCCTTATCCATTGCCGTTCGCTTCAGCGAACGGACTTAAATGGCAGTTTAGCCATCTTTTCTGTTTCCAGCGAAGGGAAACCAAACTCCTCAACCACTCTTCCTTTCAGAAGATAAATTCCCGGTCCCCTGAAGGGATATCCCCTGAGAGAGACAGGGAAATGGACAGTATCAAAAAACTCACCCGTGTGATCAATGAAAGTTCCAAACTGCATGATCTCCTTTTTTACCGTCCACACATACTTGGTAGTGACCAGCTGCCCCACCATCCTCACTGTTTTACCTGCCTTGCCTGCCAGTCCGTCAGCCTGAATTTCACCCCTGAAACCAGTCTGTAACATATCAAAATTACTTATGCTAACAGGAAAACCAAGGAGTTCAATCTCGTCGTATGCATCTTCAAGGAGCTCATCTTTAAATTCCGGAAGTTGATTGTTGTCTTGCCGTGAATTGTGAAACATTAAAGGTGTATTTGTATTTCCGGGCATTTTTCTGAGATAAAAATGGGCTTCCCAGAGGAGGTGTTTTTTCCCTTTACCGGTAAACCTGAAGGCTCCTGTCCTAATGAGTATTATCAGCTGTTCTTTGGTTATGCGGGTTCTCTCAATAAAATCGGTTAGAGAAAGATAAGGCCCGCCGGCATTGCGCACATTGATAATTTTATCAATTACCGACTCTTCGAGATGCATGACATGTACAAATCCCAGGTAAACAGTCTTTCCCGTTATGCAGGTACTTTTTTTGCTGTTGTTAACACAGGGTAGTTGGATGGTTGCCCCCATCCTGCGTGCCTCATTCAGATAGACCCAGGTCTGGTAGAACCCTCCGAAATTATTGATGACTGCTACCTGAAACTCAAGGGGGTAATGTGCTTTCAGATATAAACTCTGAAAGCTTTCAACAGCATAGGAAGCTGAATGTGCTTTTGAAAATGAATAACCTGCAAACGATTCAATTTGCCTCCATACCTCTTTCGTTATATGTTCAGGATAGCCGAACTTACTGCAGTTTGATAAATACTTGTCCTCAATGGCTTTAAACTCTTTAAGTGAACGGTATTTACCCGACATAGCCCTGCGGAGCACATCCGCTTCTGCCAGGTCGAGACCTGCAAAATGATGAGCTACCTTGATCACATCCTCCTGGTACACCATCACTCCGTAAGTCTCTTCAAGCTGCTCTTTCATTACCGGATGTATATAGCTGAAATCGCCGGGATTATGGAATCTCCGGATATACTCTCTCATCATTCCCGATTTTGCAACCCCGGGACGTATTATTGAACTGGCAGCCACCAGGGTTATGTAATTGTCACATTTTAACTTTTTCAGCAATCCTCTCATGGCCGGACTTTCAATATAAAAACAGCCGTTTGTCTCCCCGCATTTCAGCTGCTGCTTCACTTTTTCATCCTCAAAAAAACGGTCTGTCCTGTGAATATCTATTTTCTCACCCCTGTTTTCACTTATAATGTCAACTGCTTCACGGATATGTCCTATTCCTCTCTGGCTCAATATATCAAACTTTTCAAAGCCCATCTCTTCGGCGATGTACATATCCCAGTGAGTGGTCGGAAATCCTTTGGGAGGGAGTTCCAAAGCAGTATAGCAGGTTACAGGCTCTTCAGAGATCAGTATGCCGCCTGCATGGATCGTTCTAATATTAGGAAAGCCGGCCATTTTGCTCCCCAGGGTAGTTATCAGTCCGACTATTTTATTTTTGTTCAGATCATTTGCAGGGTCATTCACAAGCATGTCGATCTCCTCTGCAGGCAGTCCGAATACTTTACCCAGTTCGCGGTAAACAGACCTGTTCTTAAAAGTAGATGTTGCCCCGAGCAGTGCGGTATAATCTTTGCCGTATCGTTTAAAAATGTAATCCTGCACTTTATCCCTGTCTTTCCATGAATAATCGATATCAAAATCAGGAGGACTGGTTCTTTTGGGATTAAGAAATCTTTCGAAATAGAGATTCAGCCTCACCGGGTCAACATCAGTTATTTTAAGGCAGTATGCAACAATACTGTTTGCCCCGCTGCCCCTTCCTACATGGTAAAACCCCTGCGACATACTGTATCTTACGATATCCCAGGCAATTAAAAAATAGGCAGAGAATCCCAGTTTGTCGATGATCTCAAGCTCATGCCTGATACGTTCCCCTGCCACCGGGTCATTATCTCCGTAACGGTAAAGCATACCGTCCATTGCCAGCTTTTCAAGCAGTAACTTATCGTCGTACCCCGACTGTCCGAATGTTCTTTTATTCCTGTTCAGGGAGAGATCAAAATCTATGGTGCACTCAGCGGCTGTCTTTTCAGTATTCAGGATAATTTCCGGATAAGCTGCAAACAAACGCCTTAATCCGGAAACAGGTACCATGTAGTCATGCTCCCCGGCAAATGATCCGGACTGAAGTTTGCTTATCAGCGTATTATGATCAATCGCCCGGAGACTTTTATGAAGAAAGAAATCAGACGGCCCTTTAAATGTTACGGGATGCATAATTACCAGTTTATCGGGGAATTTCCCGTAAGAGGAAACAGCCAGTTTACCAACAGAGGCATAGTTAACTCCGGTATATTCATTATCCTTCAATTCCTGAGGCTTTCTGAACCCGAAAGGATATATAACAATGACATTATTGAAAGCAGCATTATCGACAGTGAACCTCTTCTTATTCAGGTTATGCCATGTCAGGTAATCATTCAGCTCTTTAAATCCCTCCTGATCCCTTGCCAGTGCGGTAAACAAAAGCTCATCCCCGTTCCTGATCTCTGCACCGGCAATGGGCCTTATCCCTTTCTCTTTAGCCTTTTTGACAAATTCCGGTATGCCCATGGTAGTGTTAATATCGGTCAGCGCCATCTCCCCTGCCCCGTTTTCTTTGCCAAGGTCAATCAGCTGGTCAATGCTAAGTGTACCAAAGCGCAGACTGTAATATGAGTGGACATTCAGATACATACCAATATTTATTTACATATCATGCCTGATGCCCTTCTGATTGCACCCGGTCCATAACGCATCCTTATTTTATCCATAGACATATAGAGCCTGATGCGACTGCTGTCGTCATCAAACAGGCTCAATTGCTGTGCCCCGTGTATCAGTCCGCCCAGCTTTACACCTATCAGCCTGATCAGCATTCTGCGTTGATAAAGCCTTTTAAACAGATCCAGGGCTTTCCCTGCCAGCAGATGATCAAAGGAGGTATAGGCGATTTTGCTCTGAAGTGTATGTGTGTCATAGTTGGCATATCTTATCTTTACCGTCACTACCGAGGCAAGCTTCTCCTTTTTACGAAGCCTGAAACAAAGTTTTTCAGTCATGGCAATGATGAGCTGCTCTATCATCGCTACATCAATGGTATCTGTCTCAAAAGTCTTTTCCGTGCTTATCGATCGCTCCTCAGAATAAGGAACGACAGGACTAAGGTCTATGCCGTTTGCACGTCTCCATATCTCTATCCCGTTTTTACCCAAAACACTTTCAATCATTTCCGGCGGAATACTCCTCAGTACCCCTATAGTGGACACCCCCATAGATGCTAAAAGATTGCAGGTTTTTAATCCTGCCATAGGCATTTTCCTTATCGGCAACGGATGTAAAAATGGTATGACGCTATCTTTTTCGACCTGCTTTTCTCCGTTAGGCTTAGCCTCACCTGCAGCTATCTTTGACACTGTCTTGTTTATCGACAGGCCGCAGGATAGCGGCAGGCCTGTTTCTTTAATTATAGTTTGCCGGAGTTCGTGTGTCCATTTATATGCTCCGAAAAATTTATCCATTCCCGTGATGTCCAGATAGTGCTCGTCTATCGATGCCTTTTCGTACAATGGGGCTCTGCCGGCAATTATTTCAGTTACAAGCGCCGAATATTTACTGTAGAGGTCCATGTCACCTCTTATAACTATTGCATCCCGGCAAAGATTCAACGCCATCTTCATTGGCATGGCCGAATGGACACCAAACATCCTGGCTTCATAACTGCAGCTGGCAACTACGCCTCTGTCGGATAAGCTGCCAATAATAACAGGCTTGCCCTGTAATCCTGAATTTATCAGCCTCTCCACCGAAACAAAAAAAGTATCCATATCCATGTGTACTACTGTCCTTCCCTGAAACTGCATCTTTTGCTCCTCCCCTGACCTTTTATTTTTTGCTTATCAATTGCTTAATTTAAAAAACTTTATTATATTTGACTATTTAAAAGTCAAATTTATGATTTCAATATAATCAATTTTTAAATAATAACAAAATGCACCTGGCATCGAACATTAAATTATTGCGAAAAAGAAAAAAACTTACGCAGAATGAGCTTGCTGTCATACTTAATTGCAGCCGGTCGGGCATCAACAATTATGAGAACGGCACAGCCATGCCCCCTGCAAACACTCTGATAGCGCTATCCAACCTGTTCCACATATCGATAGACACTCTCCTCAGAACGGATCTTTCCAGGTTCAGGGAGAGCCAGTTAAAAATGATTGAAACAGGCACTGATGTATTTATCAAAGGAAGTGAACTGAGGGTACTTGCAACCACTGTGAACAGTAAAAATGAAGACAATGTGGAACTGGTATCTGTCAGGGCAAAGGCGGGTTACACGACAGGTTATTACGATCCTGATTTTATTGCAGGGCTACCGGTATTCAGGCTCCCTTTTTTGTCGGGGGAAAAAAAATACAGGACATTTCAGATATCGGGAGATTCGATGCTCCCCATACCTGATAAAAGCTGGGTTACAGGAGAGTATGTACAGGATCTTGGCAGTATTAAAGATGAAGCTCTTTACATAGTGCTGACCCTGAACGAAGGAATTGTTTTTAAAAAGATCAGGAATGAACTTAAGGAGAAAGGCAGCTTTAAAATGATCTCTTTAAACCCGGAATATGAGCCGTATGATCTGCCCGCAAATGAGATAAGGGAGATATGGAAGTTTGTACACTATATTTCCGGTGAAGTTCCCCCGCATTCCGGTTACGATAAACTATACCGGCATACCACAATGATTGAAAATGAAGTCAGGGAGATCAAAGATCTGATCAACCATCAGCTTTTCAGTAAAGAATAGTTGCGATATTCAAACAGCCTGAATCCGGTAAGTTTTTCAAACCTGTATAAAAGCCTGTACTTAAGCTTTATATTGATTTTTTCCGGATCTGCATCCATTTCCCAGTTCAGGCGGCTGATCCTCTCTTTCATAACTGCAGGATGGGAACCTTCAAATTTTGCAATTGAATCATAGCTTTCACTGTAGTTAAACTCACTGTTAATATCTTTTTTTTCTGTCTGCACCGGTTTTTCTCCATCGTAATATTGTTTCACGCTGTCAATTTTTTGTTGCATAAACCCGGGAGGCCGCACCCACCCGTAATGATATATTTCTGCCGGTATCTTAACTACCTTAAGCTTATTTCTGTTTTTCCTGAACCCCTGGGCATCGCGATATGAACGGATAGATTTATCATTACGTATAATTCTGATCTCATTGCGGTACCATCTCCGGGAATCGCCCACATAGTCGTAGGTACCGTAAAAATGCCTGAACCCGAACAGCAATCCGTCAACCTCACGGCGCTTCAGGTTTTCCTGCATTGCTCTTTCTATCGCAGGAAGATACTTTTCATGCACTGCCTCGTCGCACTGTATATAGAAGCACCAGTCATATTCAGGGGGGACTGCATCAAAGGCTTTGTTTGTCTCCACTGCATACACTTCTCCTCCTTTTTTCAGGTTATCGTCCCAGACAGTATCTTTAATTTTTATTTTGCCGGGATCTATTTTTTCAATGATCTCTCTCGTATTGTCGTCTGAATTGCCAACTGCAACTATAAAATGATCGCATACGGGCAATACAGAAGTTATTGCTTCTACTACCGGGAAGTCAAATCTGACTGCATTTTTTATAAAAGTAAATCCACAAACTTTCATTTGTTATGGTTTATTTAAAAATAATTATCCTTTGCCGGCGGCCGGGGGTCCGGGGGTGATTCCTTTTGACGAACCTGAAATTTGTTGCAAAGAAAATTCTATAGCTGAAATTAACATTACAGTATTTCCCAGAAGTTCCAATCCCTCTTCAACAGCCGCTTTGGCAAGGCGGTAATTACTGTCATCATACAAGATCAGCCAAAACGACGATTGTCCGAAAAGCCTGCTGAAGACATAAGTAATTGTGAAACCTGCCAGTAGCCAGGCAGATGCCGGTTTGCTGAAAAAAGCTACTGAGGCGCTGTTCATCTTGTTAAAGTCACGATAAAAAAACCAGGCCATAATGAGCAAAACCAACAGCACCGGATATAACCACCACTCAATTATAAAATTAAACTCGCGAATAAACGAGATCAGGAAAAAAAGGGAAACAAGATTGGTTACCGGCTGAATATCCCTGTTCTTAAATCCTGATAAAAGATAAAACAAAAACAGGAATAGCAGTATTAACTCCTGCAATATTTCAGTCATGCTGATCTCCCCAAAGTAGCCATCCTCCATGGGATGAACTGCATCAAACCTGATTGCGGCGTATACGCCGGCAACCATAAATGAATACAATATTACCCTGAGAAATATATTCAAAAGGTTATAGATTCCTGTCTCTCTCATTTCAGTCGGTTATTACGGTTTCTCAGGCACCAGAGCAACACTTACATAATTTTTAAAATCAAAATATTTTTTAAATGCCTTTTTTACTGATTTAACGGTAATTTTTTCAAGGATCGCTTCATAAGTTCCGAATTCAGAAAAATCACCATCTTTCAGATAATAGGTATTGCTCAGAAGGTTCAGCCAGAATGAATTTTCTTTCATGGCAGTCTCCCTCTCCCTGAGCATTTTTTCTTTTGCCTTATTAAGTTCCTCTTCTGAAGGACCTTTTTTCATATACCTTTTAATTTCATCAAAAACTGCATTTTTGATCTCTTCTCTCTTTGCAGGATCTGTTCCGTAATAGATTGTAATTGTGTATTCTTCATCTGCATATTTGGAAGTTGAAGGCCTTGCCCCGATTGAGTATACACTACTTTTGTCTTCACGTATAACCTCCAGGAGCCTTGTTGATAAAATGCGGCCTACAGCATCTATTACCATCACATTTTGTGAGGAATATTTAAAATCACCATGGAAAACTAAATATTGAACACTCTTATCCTCCTGTCCTTTTTTTACAATCTTTTCAACCACACCCTGCGGGGGGTTTATTCTTAAATTTTCCCAGGTTTCGGTATATCCTTCGGAAGGTATGCTTCCTATATATTTTTCCAGCAGAGGCTTCACTGCTGCCGTATCTATATTGCCTACAAAGAAAAAGAAAAAATCAGAGGCATTTCTGAACCGGTCTGTTCCTATATGACTTATACGTTCAAAATCAGCTTCAGAGAGCAGCTCAAGGTTCATCGGACGAGCACGTTTATGGTAGTTGGCCAGTACTGCCTCAAGGGTGTCCCTGACTGCCGCTTCCGGCGATGCTGCCCTGTTTTGAAGAATACCTGCCATTCGCGACATGAACGACTGAAAAGTGTTTTCATCAAAACGGGGACGTGTAAAGTACAGGTATATCATTTGCAGGAGCACTTCAAAATCATTAATTGATGAATTACCTGTAAATCCCTCTCTCAGCTCAGAGATAAATGGATTGATATTTAAAACTTTATCAGCAAGCATCTTGTCTAATGTAATTTTATCAAATTCGGAGATGCCGCTCATCTGCATTATCGAACCAGCAAGATCTGCCGAAATATCATCTTCTTCCCCATAAAGAGAATTACCGCCCGGACTCCAGGCATTGAATAATATTTCATCATCCTTGTAATCAGTCTTTTTAATAACCACTTTTGCACCATTCCCTAAAGTCCATTCAACAGCGTCAACTTTATTCACATATTTTTCATTTACAACCCTGCTGCCTGACGGCTCCTCTGTCATAAGGGGCAGATCATCGGGAGAATCTTCGTATGGTTCAGGATCAGTCGCTTCCACTTCATCGAGGAGACTTAACAGATCATCTTCACCCGGTAATCTCACATTTTTTGTTGCAGGTGCATTTATCACAATGACCCTGTTCTCTTCAGTTATCCATTTTTTCGCCAGTTCGTTAACCTCTTCCAGTTTTATTTCAGGCAAAAAGGCTTTATAGTACTCATACTCCTGCTCTATTCCGGGGAATGGCTCTTCGGTAAGTAAAAAATTACGCTTATACTCCTCCGCAAAACTGACAGACATCTGCTGATTACGTTCATTATAGAGCTTCTCAATCCGCGAAAACAGCGCTCTTTTATTTCTTTCCAGTTCAGTATTTGTAAATCCGTATCTTTTCACCCTTTCATTTTCCAGAAGGACAGCTTTCAGTCCCTCCCCGATCTTGCCTTCGTGGCATATTGCGACTGACTGGTATACACTTTTGGGACCAAACAGTTCGCTGAAGGCTGACTGTCCTATTATATAAGGAGGATCAGCCTGTTGTGATTTTTCAGCCAGCCGGTTATTTATCATCGAATTGTATAGTCCATGCAAAATTGACCGCCTGTAATCTCCAACTGTCCTGTTTATATCAAGCGGGTGCTTGTAAAACAGGTACGCCAGTGAGTATTGAGCTTCTTTATCTGTAACTATGCTAACCAGTGTCTCCTTATGCTCTGGAATATCATGATACTCTTTTTCCCGTGGATTTTTTGCAGCCGGTATATTTGAGAATTTTTTCTTTATCTTTTGCACCATCTCTTCCCTGTCGAAATCACCTACAACAATTACAGCCTGCAGGTCAGTCCTGTACCAGTCATTTCGAAACCGCCTCAGGGTTTCCGGAGGTGCATTCTCTATAATCTCGATCTTGCCTATGGGGAGCCGTTCTGCATACTTTGAGTTGTGCAGGAAAACCGGCAGCCACTCCTGCTGCATCCTGAAATTTGCATCTCTTCCGCCACGCCACTCTTCACGGATGACACCACGCTCCTTTTCAATTTCTTCGTCCGAATCAGTAACCTGGCATGCCCAGTCATAAAGCACCTGAAGTCCTTTTTCAAGGAACACCGACGAATCTAACGGGATCTTTAACATATAAACGGTTTCATCAAAGCTGGTATAGGCATTTATTTCAGGCCCGAATTCCATTCCTATCGATTCAAAATAGTTGATCAGCTCATTCCTGGGAAAATTTTTTGTTCCGTTAAAAGACATATGCTCTGCAAAATGAGCAAGTCCCTGTTGGTCATCATCTTCATCAATGGATCCTGCTTTTACCACAAGCATCAGTTCTGCCCTGTTTGCGGGTTGTGAGTTAGAGCGCACATAATATGTCAATCCGTTATCAAGTACACCCTTTGTAACTTTCGGATCTTCTGGCAAAGGATTATCCGGGTTAAATGAAGGCTGTGCCCCTGCACTGATAATAAGAATGAACAGGGAAAATATAAAAAACAAATGTTTCATAATGGAAATTATATTAAAGTATTGAATTAACAACTGCTGCAAATCCGTCATCTTCATTTGAAGGGACTTTTGTATACCTGTTCTTTATCTCAAAAGGAGCATTCTCGGTAATAAATGAACAGGCAGTAAATTCCAGAAGGTCAATATCGTTGTAATCATTTCCTATACCACATGTCTCTGCAGGATGGATATCCAGCATCCTGCACAAATAATTAACGCCATACCCCTTTGAAACAGATTGGTGGAAAACTTCAACCCAGATAAATCCGCTGGTTACCGGAGAAGAAGAGCGAATGACCCTGATCTCACTGCACAGCGATTCGATCTCTGTTCTTAAATTTATAAATGTAAATTCATCTTCCGGTATAATAAGCATGAACTGTGACAATTCTTCATTTATCTGTCCGCTGGCAGGTAAAGGTTTTGCATCGGAATTATGATAGGTCAGATAACTGTTAAACTCACTGCACAGGTTGTTGCCTTTATGATACCAGAGGTTATGATTATCAGGGACAGCGGCGAAAGCACAAAAGTTATACCTGTTTTTCACAAAGTGGGGAAGCAATTTATTGGCAGACTCTGCCTTCATATTCCTCGTATAGATATGTTTTTTGTCCTTCCAGTTATATATCCCTGCTCCTGAGGAGTATACAATATAGTCGAACGGCACTTCTGTCTGGATAACCTCTGTTACTTTCTGCATATTTCTGCCTGTTGCAACTACACGTAAAATATTTTTGGAGCCCAGGGTGTGCAATGCCTCCAGGTTGCCGCTACTTATTGAACGGTCATTCTTCAGAAAAGTGCCATCCAGATCTGTCGCTATAAGTTTTATTTTATTCATACTTACAATCTTGTTATAAATGCTTTTCTCAGTCCTCAATTACATATCTTAACTGATCAAGCATAATAGGTACATCATCTTTGTCAACTCCCTGCTTTATAAGGTGAGGCAGATCCTCATCAAAAACTTCCATAAACTCATTTTCTGAAAAGCCTGATTCGGATACAGACTTTGCATAATTCTCAAGCGCTTCTTTTCTGTTGCCCAGGCTCCATTGCACATGTCCCATGTTCATATGATCATATTTGTTAGGTTTATCCTCAAGGAGCTTAAGAAAATATTTTTCTGCCTGCTCTTTTTTACCGGTCAGAAATGAACACCAGGCTATCGGCCTCCATACTTTTTTATTTCCCGGTGCAAGATATTCCACTTTGAAATAGCATTTAAGAGCTTCATCGAACCTGTTGAGCTCAAGAAGACAATGTCCGATATTGAGCTGATTGTTCAAATTGTCCGGATCCAGTATCTCGGCTGATTTATAATAATCCAAAGCTTTAGCCGGCTGTTTAAGATTGCGATAACAGAGAGCTATCTTCTTAAGATTCCACAAACGGTTAAGATCGTATAGCTCTGCTTTCAGATAAGCCTCCAGTGCTTTCTCATAATTACCCAGTTTCTGGTGACAAAAAGCAATTTTCTGGTATAACTCGCCCGACTTATTTTCCTGAAGCAGGAATTCATAAATCTCTTTTGCCTCTTCGTAGTAATTTTTAGCAAAGTAGTACTCAGAAATATTTCGTAAAATATCGTGGTCCTCTTTGAGTATATCACTTAACACAACTTTATTATGAAAGTCGAAACGCCAGCTGAAAATATCTTCAAAATCAGCCTTTCGCGGGAATAGTTTATAAAACCTGTAAAGGTCCTGTATATATTGATTCGATATAAACTCAGACTTGCGTCCGGGATCAATTATCTCTTCATCCTGCTTCAGTTCATTGAACTGATCCATTTCATTCTTCATCCCCCTGACTATAAAATCCAGATTATCCTTCGGCAGGTTTTGTATGCTGAAACAGAAGGAGTATTTATCGGAATTACATAAGATAGGGGCAGAATTTATTGTATCTGCAAAGTTGCCGGTTACTTCATCCGACATGTTAACAGCCTTTGATAATTCGGGGTTTTTCCTGAAAAATGGAATAAACCAGTTAGCTGTTTCCTGAAAGAATGGGAAACTCTTCAGCATAGAGAATGATCCCATAAATACATCTGCTCCTTCCATCTGCAACTCGGAAAATTCTTCCATCTTATCCAATAATCCGGGCGAATCGCTGAATATCTTTTCCCACTCGGGATTTTTATCGTCACCCGGCTCATCTTCCATCAAGCTTTCGAGGTTTATCTTGTTTTTGAGATTAGGACTTATTCTTATCATTTCAGGAATGATCTCATCCCGAATTATTTTTTGCAGTTTTTCGGTTTCCCTGCTTCTTATAAATTGAATGATAATCCGCTCCAGGTCGTGTTTAAAAGAAGGATTTTCATTTAGTACTGTCAATCTGCCGGTAAGCGACGGATAGTTCAACAACCTCCGGTCATATTTATATAAGTTGATAAGTAACCCGGTAAGCGCCCTCTGCCTTAACTGCTCCTCTTCGTTGTCTAACGCTTCAAATAATATTGAAAACTTCTCTTCATCGAAAAACCTCTGCAGGCTCAAGATAAGCGCAGATATCATAAAGGATTTGTAGGGGACTATTATCACCGGACTCAGAAAGAATTCAAGCAAAGCCTCTTTTTCGTCCTGGTCAATCCTGTCTCTGAACCATATATGGTAGAATAATCTGAACATTTTTTGATGACAGACTTCCGGTTCCCGGTCCTTCTCATCTATATCTGAATCTCGTGAGGCTGTATCACCATCTAAACCGAGAAAGCAATCTTCAAGTTCATTTATAAAAGCTTTCAGGTTTGCAATGAAATCATTTTTAAAAATCCGTTTTTTTTCATATTCAATTGAGGGGGAAAATCTAAGTCTGACAGCCTCATATACCTTATCAGCTAGTTCAAATACTGAAATTATCAGTTTACGATATATTTTTTGTCTTTCCGGATCATTGATCCCTTCTACAGTGTATTTGAGCATGAAATGGTATGTCTCCTCAAGATTTCTGTATTCGTCATGATAAGCTCCAAGGCTGTTATCACTGATCAGTTTATCCAAAAGATCAAAAGCCGGTTTCAGTTTTCGTTCAGCTAAATCGTTACATATATTATTATATTTTGCCTTGAGTTCTTTATCTGTCATAATATTGTCTGTTCATTCAATAAAGATGAAAATAACTATTCATCAAAAATCAAACCACTTCATGAGGAGTGATCATAATTTTAAATTGTCATAATACCACGCATTAATTATTATCAGGTTCTGGAACTTCAGTCAGTCATCAAACCAGTCCGCCGGTATTAAAACGAATTAATCCTGACCTCAATATTGTTGGTTCCCGGTTTCAGCCTGACTGACCCGAAGTGAGGATTTATCTGTTCCCCGTTCAGTGTCACTATAGTTTGTGATGAGACATCAATATTAAATTCACCTGCCATATTGGCCGGCAATATGACTGAATATTTTTGATACCTGCTGTTTACAAACTCATACCTGCCTTCTATTTTCCCCCTGATTGTAGGCATTACTATTGAACTGTGTTTCAGGTCACCCATCAGGGGATCAATTGTGACAATACCAAACCCGGGAGTCTGTGGCCGTATGCCCCATAACCACCTTGGAACAATATTTGCCGGCACTGCCCCCCATGCATGATTCCAGTCGGAGTTGGGTTTGTACTTCATATCCCAGGCTTCCATGGTAATTGTGGAGCCTGATCTTATCATGTTCCACCAGCTCCTTTCATCTTCAGATCTCATCAGGTCAAGGGCATATTGGCCTTCCCCTGCTTTATAAAGACCTTCCATCAGGAATTGAGCTCCATATACGCTGCAGGCCATACCTCGTGATTTTACGA
>CAZBWK010000034.1:0-35941 GCA_964495655.1 uncultured Prolixibacteraceae bacterium
TACAAGAGTGCCGTCAATACGGGTATCAACCGCTGCGCTGTAAAGGGCAAGCAACCCTCCTTCGCCGTAACCTGCGACTAACAACGGCAGATCAGGACGGTCAGATTCAAACCAGTCTGCTGCACCCAATATTTTCTGAACCTCATAACCAATTATATGACGGCCAATCTCATAAGCCCTGCGGTATATGTACTCCCGGTGGGGCTGATTTGTCATTGCAACCCCGGGTTTGCCCGACCAGGTACAACGCCTGTCTATAATAACAGGTATCAGTAACCTGCAGCCGGCCTCAGCAAAAAGGCGGGCATACTGATATTCATAAGATAAGCCGGGTGCCAGTCCAAGGATCATCTCAGGTGAATGGTCTGCATCCGGAATAACCACAACCTGGGCTATGGGATCGGAAGCAGGCTCTACCCATAAACCTGTGCCGCTGATCCTCTCCAAAACAGGCCAGCTCACACTGCAGACCCGGTAACCGGGTGTCTCTGTGACCAGCGACCGCTGCGAAGTAGTTTCATGCAGTACAAGTGATTTACATCCTGTGCGTTTATCAGTTATGCCTGTGATCTGCTTAAATCTTTCGCGGTAAGGCCGGAGGGATATCTCATATTGCTCTTGTGAAGAAAAATCATAATGCCGGTGATTGTCCCTGTCGGCCTGAATATCTGAGAGTTCATTTAAAAAATAAGCCATAATCCCCTCTAACATGCGGGTGCGCAATCCTTCGACATCAGCTTCGCTCATAAGTTTTGTGCCGGGTAAATGCATTACCTCTCCTGACATCTGTCCGGTGCTAACTGCAGGGATCAGCAGACATATCATCCAGGTTATCACGGCTTTTAGCTTCATTGCGTAAAAATTTTTAACTTCAGAATAGATGACCTTCATAAAATCAGGGCATAAACCCTGGAATTACATTCAGGTAATTTATGGTCAGAAAGTTATTGCCGGAATTACTTCTAAAAATCAAAGTAATACAAACACAATAAACAATACCCGCCTGAATTAGAACAGCCGGGCAGGCTTAATTACATATAAACAGGTACTTAATGATCCGGTTTACCGGAAAACCGTAAAATTCTATACCTGGGTTGGTATTTTCCAGGGCGCCCTTCCTCCGTCGGGCCTTGATAAAAGTGCATTAGCCTCCCTGTTATCGCCAAAGGTCTCATTAGCAGCGTCAATCTTTAATAGCTGGTTGCCTGTGCGGTAAGAGATATAAGCCATATGTGATATTGACTGGGAGATATGTGCTGCTTCTATATCACCCTTAGGCAATTTCCTGCTCTTAACACAATCCATAAAATCTGCTATATGCTCTTTTATCGGCATAACTCCCTTCAGCGAAGCCATCAACTCTCCCTTTTCATCAAATGCCTGCCAGCCGCCTCCGTGCCTGCCAAGGTACATCATGCCCTTTGTGCCGTAAATCTCTATCCTGGTCCCCAGAAACTGCCAGTCGGGAAATTCCGTATTGCTCCACCTTATTTCATGGGGAACCTTGATCAGGCTGCTCCACCAGTCTACCTCCAGCGACATAGTTATATCGCCGTAATCATAAACAGCCTTAAGTGAATCAGGAATATCTGCAACCCTTTCAGGGTAACGCACTGCACCCAGGCTATAGACTGACCGGGGATACTCCATTCCTGACAATGCCGAAGCAACCCACCGGGCCACATCCAGCTGGTGGATCGACTCAGAATCACTGCCTGAATATTCCCAGAAGTATCGCCAAACGCCGGCGACTGTCTTCTTCGTATTATAAGGCCTCTTAGGTGCAGGGCCGCACCACATGTCATAATCAACCTCTTTGGGAACCTCCATCGCGGGATATGGGCCGGGACTGCCCAACCGGCCGTTAAGCATGTTCAAAACGCGTATATAATGCACCTTGCCAATATTGCCGGCTTTAAGAAAATCAATAGCTTTCTCATGATATTTGCCGCTCCGGTTTTGGGCCCCTACCTGCACTATCTTATTATACTTCCTTGCTGCCTCAACCATCTTGCGGCCTTCATAAACATTTGCCGACAGCGGCTTCTCGACATATACATCCTTACCTGCCTGGCAGGCCATGATCGTGCCCAGCGGCGCCCAATGAGTTCCGGGAGAGATTATCATCGCATCGATATCCTTATCATCCAGCAACCGCCTGAAGTCCTGCGTGGTTTTTGGAACCCTCTTTTGTCCGACACTGTCACTCACCCACCTGAAATCCTGTGGTGTCTTCGACTCCCAGCTGTCTCCGCGGCAGGCTCTCAGCCCATTTTCAAAACGTCGGCTGTCGACATCACATATATAAGCGATCTCGGCTCCCTGTTTAATAAATTCCTCAATAAGAAAACAGTTCCTGCCTCCCAGTCCCATTACTCCAAGAACCAGCTTATCACCTGGCGCAACTTTACGGCCTACATTCAGCGGTTCAGCCATCAGTCCCATTGTACCTAACAGGCCTGCCCCGCCAAGTATACTCTTCTCCATAAACTTACGCCTCGATAAATTATTCTTCTTGCCATTTTGTTTAAATCTGAACTCTTCCATAGTGTTTAACATTTATTCGTATTACAATACAATCTATTGACTAAATTTCCTTAAATAACGCTCTAAAGCTATAAAATATTTGACAATCTGCTTATTGGAAAAAAATCTGGCTGTTTCCTTTAAAGTCCAAGGTTTAAACAGTCAGATCTTCCTTCTAAAACGCATGACAAACTATATCCAACTTTCAAAAATAAGGGGAATACAGATCACTCAGCTTCATATTCCCCCACTTAATGCGTATACTAATTATATCCCGGATTTTGGACAAAATTGTCATTTACATCCAGTTCAGTAAGCGGAATTGGCCAATAATAGTTATGATCATAGCATTTCAACTCGCCAATTATCAGGTATCCCTGGTCATTGATATTATACTGGCCGGTATAATTAGCAGGATCATCAGTAATTCTTAATCCTAATATCTGGCGGTTAACCTCTTGTACCAATATACCCCATCTTCTGATATCAAAATACCTTACTCCACCCTCAAAGGCAAGCTCAATCCACCTTTCAGTTCTTAGGATCTGTCTCAGCTGGGCAGGATTTGTTTCGGTAACCGGAGGCATGTCGATCTCTTCCCTCTGCCTTATCCTGTTGATAGTCTGATCTAATAAGTCCTGGGTTATAGCATCTCCCGCTTCAAGTTTGGATTCGAGATAGCTTAAAAGGACTTCGGCATATCTGATCTGCGGATAATCGCCGCCGTAATACTGCCTGTTCCCTTCATACATAGGATCCCAGAATTTCTGTAGCATATATCCTGAAATATTGGGTCCTGTCTGACCGCTCTTCGCTATTGTAGCCGGATCTCCCTGGAATATCACTCCTTCGGGAATATCGGGCAGATACACCATGGTGTATCCTGTCAGCAAAAGGGTTGCATAAAGACGAGGATCCCTGTTTGCATACGGATTTGCAGGATCAAATAACGGAGATTCACTGATCGGCTGTCCGTCGTTCATAGGGAATGCATCCACAAAGTGTTTAAATACATTACAGGCGTTATATCCACCGTATAATGAACATCTTATTGTATGTTGCGACATTGCTTCGCCATACTCATTTTCCATATACTGATTGGCGAATATGACTTCATTATTATTCTCCCCTTCGTCTTCGAAAAGCTTCTTGTATCTGGGATCAATTTCATATCTGTTCAAATCCATTATTGATTTATAAGTTGCAGCAGCTTCCGACCATTTTTTCTGGGCCATCAGGCATCTTCCCTTAAGAGCAAGGGCAGCGCCTCTCTCTATCCTTCCCATATCGGAGGAGGGCTGCTTAACAGGGAGTGCAGGGGCTATTTCTGTTAATTCAGCAACAATAAACTCCATTATCTGAGCCTCAGTTGACTGAGTTGCAGTGTTAGCCTCTTCAAATGTTAAAGTAGTTTTAACCAGCGGTACATTACCATAAGTCTGGCTGAGCCAGAAATAGCTGAATGCACGCAGGAACCTCACCTCGGCCGCCATTTGTGCTTTTTTTGAAGCATCCATCTCCACTTTATCAATGTTATCAAGGAAATAGTTACAGCGGCTGACCTGTCTGAACAGTTTTGTCCACATTGTAGTGACAGTGCCATGTGTAGGCAGTATCTCGACATCTCTTGACCATGCAAAAGATCTCCAGCTGGCATAACCGGCATAAGCAGACATCCAGATCATTGATTTATCAGTGTTATTAATACGCTCGGCCCACCGTTCCTGGTAATTAAAATAGACTCCCATCAGGGCCTGGAATGCTTCACTTTCGGTCTGCCAGAAGATACCTTCACTTATAGCATTGGTTGGGTGTTCAACCAAAAAGTCTTCGTTACATCCCGGCGAAAACAGAATTAAAAATGCCAGAATGAAATTAATCTTGACAATTAATTTATAAAAATTTCTAGTACTCATATTCTTCAGTTTTAAAATTGAACATTTATTCCCAAACTCCAAAGACTGGTAATCGGATAATAGTTAACCGCATAATATCCGCTTGTTTCCATTTCAGGATCCCATCCCGGATAGAAATAATCAAATGTTTTAATATTCTCGCCGTGTATATAGACACGTAATTTGCTTATATGACTGTTTCGCAAAAATTTAGAAGAAAAATCATATCCCAGCTGCAAGTGTTTTATTCTTAAAAAGGTTGAATTTCTGGTCCAGTAATCCAGATAATCATTCCATGGTGCGCCATGGTAAGCCATCTCCAGCCTCGGGTATTTTGCTTTAGGATCAGGATTATCAGGTGTCCAGCGATTTTCGATATGCCACATCTGGATATTCCCGTAGTTATCAAACGCCAGTTCATCACCACCGATAAGTTTTATATGTCCACCCTGGCCCTGAAGCTGGGTAAAGAAGTCAAATCCTTTGTAACCTGCGCTGATACCCATTCCGTAACTGTGCCTCGGGAATGAAGAACCGAGAATTGTACGGTCATATGCCGAGCTTATGATCCCGTCAGGTTTCCCGTCAGGACCGCTTAAGTCAACATACCTCGGGAATCCCGGTTTTACGGTATAATTTTGTGTAGCGTAGCCGGCAATGTCAGCTGCATCTACAAAAAGTCCGTCTGTTTTATATCCGTAAATTGACTGTAAAGGCTCATTAATAAATAATCCTCTGCTGATATCTTTTTCTACCCCGGCCAGGTCAAGTACTTTATTTTTATTCACCGAAAAATTCGGAGTAATGCTATAGGTCAGATCCCCAATCCTGTTTTCATGAACCAATTCAAACTCCCATCCTTTGTTCTCAACCGATCCGGCATTCTGCTGACCCACTGACATACCCAGTACCTGTGATACCGATAATGCATAAAGAATATTATCGGTAAGTTTATAGTAACGGTCTACGCTTAAGCTCAGCTTTCCGTCCAAAACTGAAATGTCAATACCCCCGTTAGTGATCTTAGTTGTCTCCCATGTTATATCTGCAAAGGGCAAACTTGTCAGTTGAATTCCGGGATAGAATTGTTCTGATTCTCCCATAACCCATATGGAGCCTAAGCTGAGAACTTTCTGATACGGGTAATTACCGATAGACTGGTTACCCAGTACACCATAGGAACCGCGAAGTTTTAGGTTGGCAATCCAGGGTACCTGAAAAAATTCCTCTTCTGAAACACGCCATCCGGCAGAGAATGAGGGGAAAAGTCCGAACCTGTTACCTTCGGCAAACCGTGAGGAACCGTCATATCTCAGGTTACCCTCTAACAGGTATTTATCCTGAAATGAATAGTTGAACCTTCCGAAATAGGACTCCAGCTTATAAGTAGACAGACTTTCACTGTTACTGTCATTTACTGCAGAGGCAGCGCTCAGAACAAACAGCTTATTTGTAGGAAAATTATCCCTGTAACCTGACAAGGCTTCGCTTGTATTAGATTCGGCCGAAAATCCGGCCAGAAGATGAAGATAATGGCTTCCGAATGTTCTGTCGAAATCCAGCAAAATCTCATTCAGCCAGCTGCTTCCGATTGAATGTGTTACACTTGCCTGGCTGGGGCCGAATGTCCAGTTAGGATCGGGAGTATGCTCAGCGCCAAACAGCCTGTTCCTGGAGTGTGACCACCTGTAACTAAACCTGTCGGTTAATTTCAGTCCTTCTATAATATTCCATTCAATTGAACCTATACTTGTAAGGCTTGTACCTATTGTCTCTCCAAATCCTTCAGTGGCAAGAACAGCTTCCGGCACAGGGTGACCCATGTAAATACCGTAAGTGCCGTCAGACTTTTTGCCCGGGGCAACTGCAGCATCATGATGGGCATTACCCATAATAGACATCATGTCAGAAGTAGGCATACCCGAGGTAGTAACACCGGCAGGCCTTTTCTCTGTTGAATTAACTCCCGACAGTTTTACATTCAGAACCAGGTTATCTCTCAGCTCACCCCTGACATTAAGCATTAAGTCATAGCGGTCATAAGTATTTTTTTCCACAAGGCCGTTTTGTTTCAGGTAGCCGGCTGAGAAGAAGTAAAGGGCATCTTTCATACCTCCCTTAAAAGTCAGGTTATGTTTAGTCTGAAGCCCGTTATTTGAATTTACCAGATCTTCAAGATGCTTCTTATTAGGATAGTTATCAGGATCTGTTCCGGATCTGAATTTATTTATATCATCCTGTGAATACAACGGGTTCTGCCCGGCATTGATCAATGCCTCATTAAACATCTCGGCATAAGTCCATGAATCAGCAAAATGCGGTAACTCTGTTGCTTTCTGTTTACCTATATAAGAATCATAGCTTACCTGCATTGACCCCTCTACACCCTGCTTGGTTGTTACAATGATAACGCCGTTAGCAGCCCGGGAACCGTAGATAGCTGAGGAAGCAGCATCTTTAAGTACAGTGATACTCTCAATATCGTTCGGGTTAACGCTGTTTATTGAACTCGGAACACCGTCTACCAGCACAAGAGGATTCGTGCCGGCGCCACTCCAGGTACCAAGTCCCCTGACTTTCAGGTCAGCGCCGTCGTAACCCGGACGGCCGGAAGTCTGTGTAACAGTAACACCTGTGGTTTCTCCCTGGAGAAGCTGCGAGGCCTGAGACACAATCTTTTTCTCCAGTTTATCAGCCCCGACCGTTGTAACCGAACCGGTCAGGTTGACCTTCTTCTGAACTCCGTATCCCACGGCAACCACCTCTTCAATACCTATTGTTTCTTCCTCCATTGTTACATTGATCACAGTTTGATTTGCAACCGGTACTTCTTTTGTCCTCATGCCTACAAAAGAGTAAACAATAGTGGCATCTGCCGGAACATTAACAATTGAATATGTCCCGTCTGCGCTGGTTACTGTTCCCTGTGTAGTTCCTTTAATCAACACTGTGACACCAGGCAGTGGCTGCCCTTTAGTGTCGATAACTGAACCGGAGACAGTCCTTTGCTGTTGTCCGAAATTTTGATTCCGGGCAAAATTCCGGCCAAAAAAGCTGTCAGATTTATCTACCAGTGCTATCTGCCTGTCATAGACCTCATATTTCACATTAGTCCCTTGAAACAAAACTTCCAAAACTTCAAACACCGTTGCATCTTTCTGGTCAACAGACGTTTTGCGGTCAACATCCACATCATTGCTAAAGAAGAACCTGAATTCACTCTGATCCTCTATCTGACTCAGGATACTGATAACTTTAGCATTTTTCATGACCACGGTAAGCTTTGTTGACTGGGCATAGCTCAATGAAGCGAAGCTTGCTATGGTTGAAATTACAAGAAAAACTGCAGTTAACTGAATTTTTCTTAAATTTTCATTAATCCATGGCTTTCTGCCACGAAAAAACCTACGATTTTCCATACATTTACCATTTTTAGTTAATAAATTTGATTTAAGTCAATTTTAAATTAGCAGAGTTACCAGCTCTGCTTTTTTGTTAAAAAAATTAGTTCATACGCATTATATTTTTACAGGTTATTTTTTTTATAATAAATTTTTATAACTCTGGTCTTATCATCCCAGCTATAATCAACAGGAGCAGTAACTTTCAGAAGGTTCAGGACTTCACTGAAAGATTCCATTTCCAAAACGCCGGTATAATAGATTCCATTAAGCCGGTTATCATCATCCAGGTCAATATTTACATTATACCATCGTTCAAACCTTTTTGCCAGCATAGGCAGATACTCCTTGCGAAAGATTAGCTTTCCCTCTGTCCACGAGGTATATAAAGAAGTTTCAACTTTTCTGATCTCCAATTCTTTACCTGTAAAAACTGCCTGGTATCCGGGCCGGATCGCCACCTCTTGATTGTTCTCTGTCAGCACATTAACAACTCCTGTAACAGTAGTTGTTTCAAACAGATCATCAGAATATGCTTTCACATTAAAAGAAGTACCTTTAACTTCCACGTTTCCGTAAGTTGTTTCTACCACAAATGGCAAATTATCTTCTTTGATCTGAAAAAATGCCTCCCCTTTCAGGGTTACCGGCCTTGATCCGTTGAAATGGTCAGGGAATACAATTTCCGACCCGGAATTTAACCAAACTAATGAACTATCGGGTAATAAAAATTGTGTCCGCGCGCCATACGGAACTGAAATTTTTTGCTCCGTCACTATCTCTTTATCCGGTTTATCTATATTCAGAAAAATTAATAAGGTTATCAAAAAACCTGCAATAAATGCTGCGGCGCGCGAGGAAAGAAAATTATAACAGTATTTCCATATAATGCTGCTTCCTGATGCCGGCCTGTCCACTCCAGGGTCAATAATCTTTTTGAGTTTTTCCGGATCATGGTAACTATCAACCTGATTACTACAAATTAATTCGTCGCTGAATATTTTTTGAAATTTATAAAACTGATCTTTATTGCCGGGTGATTTTTTGATCCATGAAAGCAAATCATTTTCTTCAGAAAGCTTTAGTTTACCTTCTAAAAATAATTTTATATATTTTTTTAACTGAAAACCCTCCATTTGTTAAAAAATGTTTAATAATAATACAACCTCGGTTGTATTTTACCAACCATTAATAACAAATTTTTTTCAAAAAATTTTTGAAGATATATTTTTACGCGCGATTTTAAGTCCCCTGGCAAGATACCTGTCGACCATCGTAGTGGAAATATTCATAATTTCAGAAATCTCCCTGATTTTTTTGCCTTCAATCCATTTTAACCTGAATGCAACTCTGCATTTTTCAGGCATTTTGGAGATTATATTTTCCATTTCCAGGATCAGGGAATCCTCCATTGAAATAAATTCAGTGCCCCCCGAAAAACTTATATGATATAATTCTTCGCTATCAAAGCCGGCAGCCTCAATGAGATATCTCCCCTCAACAATTTTATGTTTAAGGTAATTAAGACATTTATTTTTTAAAATGGTGAAAACATAAGATGGCAAATTATTATTTACATCCAGATGAAAACGGTTTTTCCATAATATTAAGAATACCTCCTGAACAAGATCTTCTGCAACTTCCTGGCTATCCAGAAGCCTGCTTGCATAATTCTTTAATCTTGGATGATACAGCCTGTAAAAATCCCCAAAGGATTCAAAATCCTTTAATGAAACAGTCATGGAGGATCTTTCCCGGTTGTTCATTAGCAGTTAGAGTTCGTTAGGGCCTAAAAATAATTATACCTATATTAAATTAATAGGTAAATATATACAAAAAACATATAAAAACCTACGGAGGGATCCCCAAATGTAACCGATTAATAAATAAGACGTTTAGCTCAGCGGTGCGCCATAATAATAAAATAATAAACTCACCTGCTCCGGGCAATGTCTATCTCAACGGAATTACCCTTATATCCTGATCTCCTTACAGAATTTAATATCTCTTTTTCGTAACGTTTATCGACTTCAAAGAAGGAAAAGTTCTTCATAACCTCTATATCACCTATCTCTGCACTTCTATTTGGAAGGTGATGATTAACAAGGTCAATGATCTTGCGTTTGTTTATGCCGTTTTTCCTTCCCCGGTTAAAAAAGAGACGTGAAAAGTAAATATCTTTAGTTGCTCTGCTACTAAAACTGCTTTTACTCTTTTCCCTTTTCCCTGCATTCATCGTCATATTCTTAACTACCTGACCTTCATCTACATTTATATCCGGAGCATTGTTATAATACTGCAAAAACCTGTTAAACTCCACAGAAACAAAATGCTTTATCAATTCCTCACGGTCAAGCCATGCCAGTTTTTTATAAATTACGGGCATAAATTCATCAATTTGTGTCTCATTAACACTCACTTTTTCAACTTTATCTATCAGACTGAAAAGTTGCTTTTCGCAAATTTCCTTACCTGAAGGGACGGTTTTCCTGATAAACTCTTTATTTACCTTTTTCTCTGCCTGCCGTAGTTTACTTTTCTCACGAAGGTGAATGAACACTACTGATATACCTCTTTTACCGGCCCTGCCGGTGCGTCCGCTCCTGTGCAAATAAATTTCAGGATCATCCGGAAGATTATAGTTTATTACGTGCGAAAGGTCACTGACATCAAGTCCCCGCGCAGCTACATCTGTTGCTACCAGAATCTGTAAATGTCTTCCACGAAACCTTGCCATAACAAAGTCCCTCTGAGCTTGTGAGAGGTCACCGTGCAAAGCATCGGCATTATATCCGTCCTGCATCAGCTTATCTGCAACCTCCTTTGTTTCTGATCTGGTACGGCAGAAGATTATACCATAAATACTGGGATTTATGTCAACAACCCGTTTAAGTGCAAGATACCTGTCTTTGGCATGAATAAGGTAGTAGTGATGATCAACATTCTCAGCCCCTGTATTTTTCAGGCCGGCAGTAATTTCACAGCTATTATTCATATATCTGTTAGCTATGGATATAATTTCTGCAGGCATAGTTGCCGAAAACAGAAGGGTCTGCTTTTCTGCCGGTGCATTCTCCAGGATAGCGTCAAGTTCATCCTTAAATCCCATTGACAACATTTCATCAGCCTCATCGAGCACAAGCCATTGGATCTTATCTATTTTTAGCTTTTTCCTTTTTATGAGATCGAGAGTCCTGCCTGGTGTGCCAACCACTATGCCGGCTCCATCATCAAGCTGCTTTATCTGTTTGCTGATATCAGATCCGCCATATACTACGGCAATATCAGTCTTTTTTGCAAATTTCGAAAATGCTTCAAGGTCGGCCGCAATTTGGAGGGCAAGTTCTCTTGTCGGACTTAAAATAAGAGCTTGTGGATATTTTTCATATTTTTCAATCTGCTGAATTATCGGAAGTCCGAAGGCAGCAGTTTTACCCGTTCCGGTTTGAGCAACTGCTGTTAAGTCGTTTCGATTTTGCAGTAAGAAAGGAATAGTTTTTTCCTGGATGGGGGTGGGATTTTCAAACCCGAGCTCTTCAATTGCCGTCAATATGTCGGCATTGAGGCCCATTTCATTAAATAATATCATTTAAATAGTATCAGATTTTGCGGCGGCAAAGATAACTTGTTTATATATAATACAGATGTTTATGCCATTTTCTTTTTATCATGCAATAGATAATTAATATAACTGAATAATTTTGGAATATATTTTAACCGCTTATTACATTCAAAAGATTTACATTTGCCAAGTGAAATATTCAATTAAAAATTATCTTGAATATGGAGCCGGAATCAGACATAAATATCATGCGATTTTTAATTTTAGTGGTGACCATTAATTTTTTTTCCATGAATTCCATGTCACAGGTTACAGATACAATTATACCTGTTGATAAAGATCCTGCGAAAATTCTGCGAAAAATTGACATCCCGGAAATTTCACAACATGGTTTTAATTTTTGGCAGGATAAATTTTCAGGTCATTGGGCAGGCATTGATTTCGGATTTAACTCATTCATAAAAAAAGATTATTCGGGTTATGAAACCGAATTCATGGACAACACACTTCTACTTTCAAATTCTACTTTTATTAATCTTATACAGCAGAGTATCGGACTACAACATAACCGGAATACAATAGGTTTGGTAACAGGTTTAGGACTTCACCTTCAAAGTTACCGACTGGATCAGAACACAACTATCCGAAGACTGGAAAACGGCATGATTGAACCACAAATTTTGGTATTTGACCATAATCAGAAATCCAAACTTTCAATTGTTTCCCTTGTAGTTCCACTATTAGCCGAATTTCAAATACCTGTTAATCATTATGAGAACAGGCTTTATTTTTCGGCTGGACCATATTTGGGGTACAGAATAAGCAGTCACACAAAAATTAAATACCGTATCGACGGGAAAAAAGAAAAACTTAAAGTTCCCGGTCATTATTCTTTGCATGATTTTAAATATGGGTTGATGATACGGACAGGTTACCGCTGGATAAATTTATTTGCTACCTGCGAAACGGTGACCTTGTTTAAAAAAGATAAGGGCCCTCAACTCACTCCCGTCACCTTTGGTATAACATTAATAAGATTATAAAAACCGGATTATGACTGTGAAACCAGACAGGAGTCTATCAAAACATATAAGGCTGACCCTTTTCCTCCGTTATTAACTTAAATCAGACAAAATGAGACACTATATACTTGAGGAGACAAACTGGAAAAATATAAAAAATTCACAGTATGAAGTAGCCGTCCTTCCATGGGGTGCCACCGAGCCCCATAATTATCATTTGCCCTATGGCACTGATTCGATTGAAACAAGAGCCATTGCGGCCGCTTCAGCAGAAAAGGCATGTCACAGGGGAGCAAAAATTATGGTACTGCCTGTCATACCTCTCGGAGTTCAAAATACCGGACAAATAGAATTACCATTTTGCCTTCACACACGCCCCTCAACACAAAAGATCATTCTTGAAGACATAGTCACTGCATTATATAACCAGGGTATAAAAAAAATGGTTATTATGAACGGACATGGAGGGAACGACTTTAAACCCATGATACGTGAATTAATACCGCAGTTTCCCGAAATGTTCATTGCACTGAACGAATGGTTTAAAATGCTTAATAATTCAGATTATTTCGAAGAGGCGGGAGATCATGCCGGTGAAATGGAAACAAGCATAATTATGCACTATTTCCCCGAACTGGTGCTCCCTCTTGACAATGCCGGCAACGGATCGACAAAAAAGATCAGGTTAGAGGGGCTAAAAAATAAAACAGCCTGGAGTCCGCGGCACTGGGATAAATTAACTGCAGATACAGGAGTTGGCAATCCTCATAAATCAACAGCAGAAAAAGGAAAAAAATTTACAGATGATCTGACCAGCATTATTGCTGATTTTTTTGTTGAACTGGCAAAGTGTGATATAAGTGAACTTTATTATTAAAAATAGTCTTAAATATCATTGATATTCTGTTTAAAATTTTAGTTATTGCATAATATAAAAATCTGAAAAATGAAACTTCTACTGATAAGCAACTCAACAATGGTTGGTAAACCTTACCTGGAGTATCCGAAACATGAAATAAAAAAATTCCTTGGTAAAAAACCGGTAACAGCAGTTATGATACCATATTCAGCTGTAACCCTGTCGTATGATGAATATTGCGAAAGGGTTGAAAAACGATTTGCCGAATTAGGCCATCATATTGCAGGGTTACATACATTCCCGGATCCTTTAAAGGCGATTGAAGAAGCAGAAGCAATAGTAATAGGAAACGGTAATACCTGGACTCTTGCACGGAAGCTTCATGATAAAAAACTTATGAACCCGATTCGCGAGAGGGTTTTTAACGGTACTCCCTACATAGGATGGAGTGCTGGCCTTAACATTGCAGGGCCTACCCTTCGTACGACAAATGATATGCCCATTGTAGATCCGCATGGATTTGAATGTGTCGGACTGGTACCGTTTCAGATCAATCCTCATTATACGGAAGAAAATATCAGGGATCATGCCGGAGAAACCCGGGAACAACGTCTTGAAGAGTTTATTAAAATAAATACCTCAACCTATGTAGTTGGTTTACGTGAAGGTACCATGCTGAAACTTGAACACGGAAAACTTAAACTCATCGGGGATAAACCCTGCAGAATATTCAAAAATGGAATAGAACCATTTGAACTCACTTCTAAGGATGACCTTACATTCCTTATGGATACAGGTGTTCTTGCCTGATAAATATCATGCAGGATATTAATTACCCCAGGCTGAATTTATTTTATAAATATCAAGGCTGATAACTTTTAACTCACCCCCCTGGGTTGAAAGCACCAGGTCTTTATAACCTTCGCCGGGGGTAAAACAGTTTGAGATAATTGTCTGTCCATCATTCCCGAATATCTCAACTGAAGCACGATCTATTAGGATCTCCAGTGTTACGATATTATTCACCGGCATTAACGGAGCTGTTGTCCCCAATGCTGAGATAGTACCTCTTTTAACGTCATATAAAATTTCAGTACCGGGATTTTTCTTGCTGTGGCGAACAATAAATCCAAAATTATTGCACGTCTTAAGATCAAATTTCCCTTTAATATGCAGACAGTCACCCTTTACACTTTTCACAATATTTTGATTTATTCCGGGTATCAGGTTTTCGTCCTTCCAGTGATAATGTTTCCCATGTAACAAGCTAATCTCCTGAACAGGTTTACGGGTTACCCTGTATCCGGAACTGAATTTTACAAGATTCAGTTCAGAGGGGAAAGTCATTTGCCCGTTAAAGGGCATTCCCGGAAATTGTCCCCCTTTCATCCAGGCAATTTGTATTATTCTTCCGTCCTCTTCAGGTATATTGCTCCAGGTTTGTGTTGCATAATAGTTTTTACCGTAATCACCAAGCAATCTGGCCGATTCGGTATTGAATTCTTTACCGTCAAAATTTCCTATCAGATAGCTTCCATCCCCGTCGAACAGCACCCATTTCCACTCTTCCGGACGATTGGTTACCTGCATCTGAACCAGATCAGGGCATTCAAAAAACCCATAAACATGGCTTTCCCAGTTCCAGTTAACCAAATCATCGGATGTATAAAAAGAGACTCCCTTCGAGTTATCTTCTTCAGAGGTTTTCCTGTAGAGAACCATAACGTATTTCCCGGAATCATCGTGCCAGATAACCTTCGGATCACGGGCATCATCCTTTTCATCATAAGGAATTACCGGATTATTTTCATACTTCTCCCAGCTCCTTCCCCTGTCTGTGCTGTAAGCGATACGCTGTCCGCAGTGCTGGCTTGTATAAAAAGCAACCAGTGTTAATTCATCACCTTTTTGTTTACCCAGAAGATCTCTTTCATCAACAATTGCAGAACCTGAAAAGGCGGTGCAACGAACTTTATCTTCAGAATTTTCATCCGGATATATTGCAACAGGCAGGTGTTGCCAATGCACAAGATCATTGCTTACAGCATGTCCCCAGTGCATGAAACCCCACTCATTACCTTTCGGATTATACTGATAAAACAGATGATACTCCCCTTTATAGTAAACAAGTCCGTTGGGGTCATTATGCCAGTTCTTTTCCGGAGTAAAATGAAATTGCGGCCGGTAAAGTTCATTGTAATACTTTTTATCCGGTTTGTAAGAAGTTATGATAATACCGACTGATAATAATAAAAACAGACCTTTAAAAAACTTCATTTTTCAAATTTTAACAATTTCCATTTACAAATGAATCCATCCTCTCTTCAGAGCATACTTTACTATATCTGCATTACTGTTAAGTTTAAGTTTATCGAAAATATGCTGTTTGTGAGTTCCTACTGTCTTAACGCTAATGAATAACTTTTCTGAAATTTCACGGGTTGACTTTCCTTCTGCATACAATTTCATGATCTCTGTTTCCCGGTCCGACAATTCCTCATTCCCGTCATTATCGTAATCTGAGGGTTCCAGATACCCCTGAATTATCATTCCGGTAATTTCATCGCTAAGATATTTTTTCCCTGCAACAACTGAATGCACAGCATCGATAAGTTGACGATATGTACAATTTTTTAACAGATATCCGTCAGCTCCTGCCTCCAGAATACCTTTAACAAACTGCCGGTCTGAATGCATCGAAACTGCAACAATCTTTAATGCCGGATTTTCCTTTTTCAGGATCCGTGTAGCATCAATGCCGTTCATCAGAGGCATGCCAATATCGATTAAAATCACATCAGGATTCAATTTTCGGGCCCTTTCTATAGTCTCTTTCCCATCCTTAGCCTGGCCAATGACTTCAATATCATCTGCATCTGACAATAAATTTACCAGGCCCTCCCTGAATAACTGATGATCATCTGCAATTAATACTTTTATTCTCATATTTTTTACTTTTCACTGACTGGTATCCTGACAGTAACTTTTGTTCCTTTACCTTTACCTGATTTTATCTCCATATTACCCTTAATATTCTCTAACCGCTCTGTAATGCTCATCAATCCAAAACCACCTTTCAAGGTAACCATATTACTCCTTTTCTTAATAAAACCAATACCGTTATCTCGAACGGTAATATAATAAAATTCTTTGGTCCGCTTAACCTGAAGTTCAACCAGATCAGCAAAGGCATGTTTAATTACATTATTAAGCAGTTCAGCAACAATACGATAAACTAATATTTTAAATTCTTTTTTTATATCAATCTTTTCACATTCACTGATCAGAATTGTTTCTATGTTGCATTTTTCTCCAATCTGTTCAAGTTTCCATTTAAATGCCGGGATAAGTCCCAGCTCATATAATACCGGCGGACTTAAATCGTAAGTTAAAATACGGGATTCTGCAATTGCATTTTTCAGCAGCTCCGAAATTTCATTTAATGTCTGCTGCAATTGCGGATCTGTCTTTCCATTCATTATCGAAGAAAGCTTAATATATACAAGCGACAAGGTCTGGCCAAGACTGTCATGAAGGTTTTCTGCAATCCTCCGTCGTTCTTTTTCCTCTGCAAGTGTCAGTTCAGTATTTAGATCTTTAAGTTTCTTCTGATAATTCCTGATCTGCTTTAAACTTCTCTTCAGTGCAATCTCTGTCAGCTTCCTTTTTGTAATATCGTAACATACTCCCCGTAACCCAAAAAACACACCATTTTTATCAAATACAGAAAAACCGCTCACCGACAGCCATATTTTATTGTTATTCAGCAAATTGAGCTCAATTTCACAATCATTAAAGCTGGAGTTGCTGATAAAACTTATTTCAATCTTTGATTTTGATGATTTCCGTTTTTTCAACTGAAACAATTCAAAAATACTTTTTTCACCAATAACCGAATCAGGTTTTACATACAGAATCTTTTCAATAACCGGACTCACATAAGTAAAAACACCTTTCGTGTCAACTTCCCAGTAAAATTCAAGTGCATGTTCTGAAATTTGTAATAGCCTCTCTTCACTCTGAAGATACCTGTTAGTTTGTTTTTTAATAAGGATCTCAAGGCTTTCATTTCTTTTTCTAAGAAGATCTTCAACCTTTTTAATTCGCAGCACCACATTTATTTGTGCTTTTAATTCATCCTGACTGAAGGGTTTGGAGATAAATGCATCAGCTCCCAGGTTAAGTCCCTTGGTTCTTTCAACCGGATTTTGACCCAGTGCAGAGATCATCAGCACAGGTATATTCTGCGTTTGTATGTCACTTTTTAATATTTTACATACATCGTAGCCATTCATATCCGGCATCAAAATATCCAGAAGAATTATTTCAGGCTTCTGCAATCTGGCCAGATCAATCCCTTCCTCTCCCGATGTAGCCCTTAAAAATTGAAATTCAGGGTAATATAAGGTAAATATTTGATTTAGAAGCTCTAAATTAATTTCATTATCGTCAATAGCCAGAATTTTTTTCATTAAACAAAAATATCGTTTTTTTCAATTCCATCTGTGCAATCAGTAAAAATTCCAAACCATAATCAGCAAAAATGTAGCCCGGCATCAGCAAAATACTGATCAAAAATCAGTAGTCAGGACCCTCTGTTTCAGCATTTTGTATTTCCCGTAACTTCCTCATTCAGTTTACTTTGCATTCGATGATTTACAAAACACTATGAGTCAGTAAAAATGCGCTCAAAACTATTTGGATTTACTGTTTATATACTTGTTTGTGCCTACTCGTATGGTCAGGTGCAAGATGAAAAGCCAATATTTTTATATGACAACCATATAAATATTGCCACTGATGAGGTTAAAAAAGCTTATGTGCCGCCACCTGATAAGTTTAACCGTTTAAAGTCGGCCTCAACGAAGAGTGCCAATTTTGAAGTAACCTATGAAAACTTCAGTGAAGATGCCAGGAGAGCATTTGAGTATGCAGTTTCTATCTGGGAAAGTTTATTGTCCTCACCTGTCACCATAAAAGTCCGGGCTGTCTGGAAATATATGGACGGCAGCGCTCTTGCTGAGGGTCGTCCGACGACCTTCTATAATAATTTTAACGGAACACCCCTGCCCAATGTATATTTCCCGGTTGCACTTGCAGAAAAGCTCACCGGAAGAGAGATGAATGCCGGCAGCTTTGATATTATATGTATTTTTAACAGTAAGTATCGCTGGTACACAGGAACTGATGGTCAAACTCCCGCCACTGACTATGACCTGGTAAGTTCAGCATTGCATGAATTAGGTCATGGATTAGGATTTTCAGGGTTTCTTAATAATAAAAACAATCAGGGCTATTTTAACAACCTTACTAACCTGCCATCAGTTTATGATTTCCATATTTTCAATTTTAAAGAGCAGCAGCTTGCCAATAAATCCTTATTCCAAAGTCCTTCAAAAGAGTTGTTTTACCAGCTGACTTCACAGGAACTGAAATTTCATACTCCTGATAATGAAAAGAAATACAGTTCTGTTGACAAGATCTATGCACCTTCTGTATGGAACGAAGGATCAAGCATTTATCATCTTGAAGGATACAGTTACGGTACAGAAAACAGCCTTATGTCACCTTTTGCTTATAAAGGCAGGGCTATCCACAATCCAGGTGAAGTAATAACGGGTATTTTATCAAAACTGGGATGGGAATCTGTAACATTTGAATTTGAACCTCTTAAAGATGTTGAAGATTTAAATAATGAATTGAATGTGAATGTCGGGATCAAATCTGATCTGGATGATGACTTATCATCAGTCAGGGTTATATATTCTGCCGACGGTTTTAAAACGAAAGACTCGGTAAATCTTTATTATAACCA
This sequence comes from uncultured Prolixibacteraceae bacterium, assembly GCA_964495655.1. GTDB lineage: Bacteria > Bacteroidota > Bacteroidia > Bacteroidales > Prolixibacteraceae > JAAYJR01. Next base: position 19,081 of record CAZBWK010000034.1, read on the forward strand.
GAGTACAAGTCTGTATACCGGTAAATTACCATTAAATAAAAACGGTACTTATAATTACTATATCCAGGCTGCTACTGCTAACAAGAGAGTTTTCAAACATCCTGCCGACGCGCCTGCAAAAAAGTTCAATCTTCGGATAGGCCCTGATTACTTTATCCCTGACGTATTACATAACCCGGTAAAAATGGTTTATAAAAACCAACAATACATAAATTTTTCTGCTGTGGCTACAGATAATGTCGGGGTAAAATCTGTAATAATGGAATACCGGTTAAATGGTGTCACCCAAGAACCTGTTGAGCTAACCATGACTGGTGAAAATTACTATCAGGCGAATATTCAGCTGACCGGTGAAATTTTTAAAAATAAAAATTTTGCCTACCGGATAATTGCCCGGGATCAATCAGCCAACAACAATAAAAGAACTATACCCTCAACAGGCTTTTACAGCATTGAAGTTTTTGACCAGTACCCTCCCCGATCAGAATACTCTTCAACTTTTGATGATAATGATGATGACTTTGGGCTTTCCGATTTTTCAATATCTTCTGCCTCAGGTTTTAATGGTAAAATTTTGCACACAACTCATCCCTATCCGCTGTCAGCAATTGAAAATGAACACTATAACATGACAGCAGCATTAAAATACCCAATAATAGTAAAGGATGGCGGTAAATTGTCTTTCAATGAGGTGGTACTTGTTGAAACGGGTATAACAGATAACTATACTTCAGGTTATGTTGACTATGTTATTGTTGAAGCAAGTAAAGACGGGGGTTACAGCTGGCTGCCCCTTACCAGGCAGTACGATTCTTCTGTCGAAGAAAGCTGGTATACGACATTTAAAAGTGCTTTTAATAACAATACCTCCTCAGCTGCCGGAAATGAAGGGTTATTTGTAAAACGTAATATAAACTTAACCGGGAATACAGGATTAGCCGAAGGGGATACTGTAACGATCAGGTTCAGGCTTGCTTCCGACAGATCTGTAAACGGCTGGGGCTGGGCTATTGATGACATTAATATTCAACAAACCTATACTTATAGTGATGAAGTTGCGACTGAAAGCAAAGTGTCGGTTTATCCAAATCCGTTCAGGACCGGCATCAACATCAAAACTTATAATCCGGGATATTCAGGATTCAATCCTGTCGAAATCATAATAACCGATATTACCGGGAAGACCATAATGCATAAAACGGAGGCTGAATCCTTTATGTCTCCTGAAATAAAAATTGACCTGTCTGATAAACAACCGGGGCTCTATATTGTTAATATCAAAGACAGTAAGAGTTCTGTTTCAACCCATAAAATCATTAAATATTAACAAATAAAAAAGTGTGCAATGGAACCTACATCATTAATTGTGTTTACCCTTTCTTTTTTGGGATTTATAATTTCATCATTTGCAATGTTTAAATTGTTAAAATCCCGAAAAAAATAATTATCTTTGTTTTCAAATTGAAAGAAGATGTACTTGTCTGTTAACAATACTTATTTTTACTGGTATTTTTATTTTGGTTCTGTAGTCGGGATCAGGAGATAAAGTATTGTTGACTGTGAAGATATTTTATAAAAGGTCCCGGAAATCCGGGGCCTTTTTTTTTAAGGAGGTTCATAATTTGTATAAACGGTTATGATTTATTAGCAATAAATATATATGAACATCAGCTTTTAAAATAAAAAATAAAAATTTCAACGAATGAAGATAACAATCATAGGACTGGGATTAATCGGAGGTTCTCTGGCCAGGGATCTCAGAAAATCAAAATTTGCGACAGAGCTAATTGGTGTTGACACAAATGAAACCAATGCAAAAAAGGCAGTTGAACTCAGGCTCGTTGACCGGACAGAAACACTGGAAAAAGGCATCACCGGAAAGGATATAGTAATAATTGCCATACCGGTAGACAAGGAACTTGAGCTCCTGCCCTTTATACTTGACAACATAGATAACAATACCACGGTCACCGATATGGGGTCTACAAAAAAAATTATCACTGACCGGGTAAAAGACCACATTAAAAGAAAGCAGTTTGTCGCTGCCCATCCTATGTCAGGTACAGAAAATTCCGGTCCGGCCGCTGCGCTCGAAGGTTTGTTCAAAGGCAAGATTACAATTATATGTGATCATGAAAAATCAGGGCCGCAGCATCTTGCCCTGATTGAAAAAATGCTGCAGACTCTCGAAATGGATATTGCCTATATGACCTCTGATGAACAGGATCACAGCACTGCCTTTGTATCTCACCTGCCTCATGCAGCAGCTTTTGCACTGGCAAATGCAGTACTGGAAAAAACAGACAGGAATATAATATTTGACCTCGCAAGCGGTGGTTTCAGATCTACTGTCAGGCTTGCCAAAAGTTCCTGCTCTATGTGGAAACCGATTTTTGAACAAAACCATCAGTATGTGGTTGACTCATTAAATGTATATATAAAGCATCTTCAACAGTTCAGAGACTCAATAAATAACCGGCAGTTTGAAAAAGTTGAAGAGCTTATACTAAATGCCAACAAAATAAGAAGCGTGCTTGATGGAAACAATAATCACCTCATAAAAAACGAAGAAAAAATTGTAAAACTTTATACAAAAAAACAATGAATTCACTTCCTGATATTAATTCAATAAAAGAGTGGTTACCCCACATTAATAATCCCCTCCTGATTTCAGGTCCATGCAGCCTGGAAACAGAGCAGCAAACGGTTGAAACAGCAAGGTTGCTAGCTAAAGATCACAGGGTTTTCATATTCCGGGGAGGAATTTGGAAGCCCCGCACAAGGCCCGGTTTATTTGAGGGAGTCGGGTCAGTCGGACTGAAATGGCTGCAGACAGTAAAAAAAGAGACAGGATTGTATGTTGCCACCGAGGTAGCTAATGCACAGCATACGGAAGAGGCAGTGAAAGCCGGAATTGACGTATTATGGATTGGAGCCAGGTCAACTGCAAGCCCGTTTGTTGTCCAGGAAATTGCCGATGTTATAAAAGGCAGCAACGCAGTAGTAATGATTAAAAATCCTGTCAATCCGGATGTACAATTATGGATAGGCGCAATTGAGCGGGTTTACCGTGCCGGAATAAAAAATATTGTTGCAATTCATCGGGGTTTCACCCCTTTCAGGGACACTAAATTCCGTAATTATCCAAACTGGCAGACAGTAATTGAATTACGGAGACTGATACCTAATCTGCCAATAATTTGTGATCCGAGTCATATTGCGGGTAAGCGCGAATACCTGTATGAAATAAGTCAAAAAGCATTTGATATGGGTATGGAAGGACTTATGATCGAGTCACATTACAATCCGGCTCTTGCTCTTAGCGATGCCGCCCAGCAGCTGACTCCGGCTGATTTGGGCAAATTGCTTGACAAGCTGGTAATAAGATATCAAAATGCAAACAATCCCGAATTTGAGAACCGGCTGGAGTTATTACGAAACCGCATAGATGCAATAGATTCGGAATTGCTGGAGATCCTGGCCTCACGAGCAGAGATAGTAAAACAGATAGGAAAGTACAAGAAAGAACACAACGTTACAGCACTACAGATCAACAGATGGAGCCAGTTAATGGAAAGCCGCATTAAACTTGGTCAGAGGCTTGACCTGAACGAAATGCTGGTTAAAACATTTTTCCAGCTGATACACGAAGACTCTGTCAGAATGCAGACAGAGATCATGGATTCGGAATAGATTCGAAAATATTATCAGTTATAATATTGAGAGCCCTTTTCAGGGCTTTTTCGATTTGGTGAAAATCCATTATCTCCTTTCCGACATAGATAAAAATTATAACAAGCTTTTTATCTCCCGCACGGTGGTATAATATATGTTTATTAAGACGATATGCTTCACGCATTCGCCTTTTAAGCAAACTTCTGAAGACAGCTTTTCTGAATAATTTTTTACTCGCTGCAAAGGCTGCCTGAACAGGGTAACCACCTGAGTGCTCAGCTACAACATATAAAACTTTTAAAGGATATACAAGAAATGAAGTCCCGTTTGCAAAAAGTTGATCAAACAATTTTTTGCTGCACAGACGTTCCTCTTTTCTGAAAGTAAATCTGTCCTTAAATTTTCCCGAGGTATTTTTCATTAACTTTAATAAAGGCACTCTTGTCAGCCAGTTCCAACCTTCAAAGATAAATATATTTCTTCTTAGCTGCCTCTATTAATTCTATTAATAAACTGTTCCAGAGCCATTGTCATTGAAGGCGCCTCTGCTGTCGGAGCTTCAATGTCAAGTTTAAGGCCTGCCTCCTGTACCGCTTTGGCCGTTGAAGGTCCAAAACAGGCAATTCGTGTGTTATTCTGTTGAAAATCTGGGAAATTTTGCAAAAGTGACTTAATGCCCGAAGGACTGAAAAAAACCAGAATGTCGTAATTGACATCTCTCAAATCGCTCAGGTCACTGCACACTGTGCGATAAAGAATTGCCTCTTTATAATTATATCCGCCTTTATCAAGTAAATCCGGAATTTCCCTTTTATGAATATCAGAAACAGGTACCAAAAATTTTTCATCTTTATGTTTCTTCATAACATTGATAAGATCTGAAAAAGATCCGTTGCCGTAAAATATTTTTCTCTTCCTGTAAACAATATATTTCTGTAAATAGTAGGCCGTTGCCTCCGAGATACAAAAATATTTCATTGCATCAGGAATAGTAACCCGGAGTTCCTGACTGATACGAAAAAAATGATCAATCGCTGTTCTGCTGGTAAAAATCACTGCAGAATAATCCAGAATATGGATCCTGGATTTCCTGAACTCTTTTGCTGAAACACCTTTAACCTGTATGAACGGGCGAAAATCAATCTTTACATTATTCTTTTCAGCCAGATCATAATACGGGGACTTCCCTGTTGTCGGTTTTGGTTGTGAGACTAAAATACTCTTGATTTTCAAAATGCTCCTGTTTAAATTAGAATGTACCTGCTTATTGACTTAAAATCTTATAAAGTAAAACCAAGGGTACAAATTCAAGGGTACAAAAGTACAAAAAGAGATAAAATATTGAAAATTGTTTCTTAAATAAAATTAAAATACCTCTGTATAATAGCTTAAAGTATAACAAAAACAATATAAATATACCTGTATATAATACTAACCCCGGATAATTAAACGGGAAAAACATATTTATTAAAACAACCGGAAGCAAAACCAATCCTGAAATCCTGTTAATATTATCCATATTAAAAAGATATTCATTTATTTCAGAATCCGACTCTGTCAGCTTGCCGGTAAATTTATAAGCCATTTTTTTCAACAGGAAAAATCCTGTCGTCAGAAAGAAGCACCACAAGAATAATCTGATGTTATTACCTGAAAAACTGACATTAAAATAATTAACCGACTGAAATATAAAAACAGGGAAAATGATGTAAAAAAATATATCAAGTCTGTATGCAGCATGAACAGCAGGATAATTTTTTTCACGAAACATCCGCGATGATGTCGGATAATTCAAAAGCGATCTGAAAAGATGTCCCAGGTATTTGGAATATGAAGTTCTTATTGATGCAAAAATCACCAATGCTAACAGTAACAAACCAATAATCCAGTCACTGTCAGACCGGTTTATCTCCCGTGAAGGTAACTGCAACCCCGTGTTTTCTCTTTTTACTGATGCAACTAACTCTTTGGCAACCCTTGGGACAACATAACGTGAATCACCCACAAGAATATTTTTTTCTCTTTGCCACCACCAGTACCGTAGTTGGGCTGCCGTGGGTTTCCCTGTTTCAGCGCCGGCTGCGGTATCACTCTTTTTCGCCGGCTCCCTGACCCGAAAGGTATCAAGAGGCAAAGGAGTGCTACGGTCAATTCTTAATTCACCGGCTCCCGGCAAATTAAAAATATCTTCCACAGGTAATTTTCTCCTTAGGGAATCATTCTGATATGTAATCTCCGTCTTCATTTAAGTCGATTACAAAGATACCAATAGATTATTTAATTGTTGCAAGGGTTTTCCAAACCTGCAGAAGGCCACGCGGAACATGAAAACAGCCTTTCCATTTTCCACCTTTAAGTTGCAGTAAAACCTCTCCCCTGCGATTCAGATAACCAAACCATTCTCCGTTTCCCGGATCAGGGAAATGTGACCAGGTATAGTCATGAACTTTGCCGAACCATTTCAGGCACTCCTCATTTCCTGTAAGGTAGTATCCCTTAATAAGGCTAATCAGAGTTTCGATATGAACCCACCAAAGTTTTTGGTCCCATTCAAGCTGTTGCGGAGGATAACCTTTGACATCAAGATAATAGTATATACCTCCATATTGATTGTCCCAGCCGCAATTGAGAGTTGTCAGGGCAATTTCCACCGCTTGTTCTGCCAGCTCCGGACGGTTAAGACGTACCGAAAGGTCCATTATAAACCACATTGCCTCAATAGCATGACCGGGATTCAGCAACCGCCCCTCGAAAGAGTCGGAAAATTTTCCTTCCGGGGTCACATTTTCCATAATAAGTCCTGAGTCAGGTTGATAAAATACCTCCATCACTTCGTATAGTACTTTCCCGATGGTATTCTCTACAAGCTCTTTTGAAAGAATATGCTCTATTTCCAGCGACAGGTTACATAATATCATGGGAAGAGAAAATCCTTTCAGCGGACGCGTTCCCGGTACTGCTTTGTTGAACTTCCCCTTGGGATTATCGGTACGATTAAGGATATTTTTAAAAGTAAGTTTGGCAATCTGCCCGTATTCGTCATTACCCGTGGCTTTAAATAACTGTCCGAAAGCCAAGGCGGCAAAACAGTCAGAAAAAATATTATAAGGCTGTATGAGAGGTCTGCCTTCACGTGTCAGGGAAAAATACCAGTTATACTCACCGTCGTGCCCGAATTTTTTAAGAAACTCCGCTCCATGTATAGCCATTTCAAGCCATACCTCATTCTTCTCTACTTTATTAAACATAGTAGAAAACATCCAAACCTGCCTTGCCTGAAGCCAAATAAATTTATCGGTGTCGAACACATTTCCATAACGGCCAAGGCATGTGAAGTAGCCTCCGTATAAGGAATCTTTTGAATATTTTTGCCAAAAGGGGATAACATTTAAAAGCAGCTCATTTTTATACTGCTCTTCTATATCTTTAAGATATTGTTTGTTCATTTCAGTAGTTAACTTCTCCGGTTTTTATTTTATCGGTTCACAAAACAGTAATGTTTATCAAAACTACGATTAATTGATATCAATTGTATATCTTTATAACTTAATTGATACCTACAGACATCTATATTGACTAACTACCTCCGCAATTTTCCCTTTCATATTTCTCCATGAGGTCGATCAGGAGCAACAACTCTTTCAGCTCTTCATCTGATTTTTCAGATCCGCAAAGTTCAATAAAACGATCAAGAGCTTTGCGGTAATCATTTTCTGTAACTATGTCAACTTTTCCATTCATATATTTAATGTGCATCAAGCCAGTTATCGGCATTATTCATTTCAACAATAAGCGGTATCCCTATGTCAACAGCATTTTCCATTTCTGCTTTGACAATCTCCTTAACCTTTTGAAGTTCCGGTTTAAAAACATCAAAATCAAGTTCATCATGTACCTGCAGTACCATTTTAGATTTTAATCCAAGAGCTGTAAACTGCCTGTAAATTTTGATCATGGCAACTTTTATAATATCAGCTGCCGAACCCTGTATTGGAGCGTTTATTGCATTTCTTTCAGCCATACCCCTTACGATGGAGTTTGCTGAATTAATATCATTTAAATAACGTTTCCGGCCCATAATTGTTTGCACAAAACCTTTATTTCTTGCAAGTTCTATCTGCTTATCCATATACTCTTTGATCCTGGGAAAATTTTCAAAGTAACCGTCTATAAATTCCCTGGCTTCAGAGCGGCTTATATTGAGCCTTTGGGAGAGGCCGTATGCGGAAATTCCGTATATGATGCCAAAGTTGGCGGTTTTAGCTTTACGACGCATCTCTGAAGTAACCTCATCTTCACGTACTTTATAAATCTTAGCTGCAGTTATTGCGTGAATATCCTTCCCCTGCCTGAATGCTTCAATCATCTCTTCATCCCTGCTGAATGCAGCCATGATGCGAAGTTCTATTTGTGAATAGTCGGCCGACAAAAATATATGGTCTTTGTCTGAAGGTATAAAAGCCCGCCTTATCTCCCGCCCGTTTTCATCCCTGATAGGTATATTCTGCAGGTTGGGATTTACCGAACTTAACCTTCCTGTGGAGGTAATCGCCTGATTGTATGAGGTGTGAATTTTGCCTGTTCTTTTATTCACAAGTTCAGGCAGCGCTTCAACGTAAGTTGACAATAATTTTTTTAATCCTCTGAATTCTAATATTTTGTTTATAACAGGATGCCTGTCGGCCAATCTTACCAACACCTCTTCTGAAGTTGAATACTGTTTGGTTTTTGTCTTTTTTACATTTGAGTCTATTTTAAGCCTTTCGAACAAAACCGGGCCCAGTTGTTTGGGTGATGAAACATTGAACTCCATTCCTGCAAGTTCAAAAATCTCCTTTTCAACCTGTATTATCTCCTCCCTGAGCATTACTGCATATTCATTCAGCACATCAGAATTCAGCTTAACCCCGGCCTGTTCCATATGCACCAACACAGGTACGAGCGGCATTTCAACAGTTTCGAAAAGCTCACGAACCCCGTGCTTATCCAGGTCCGGATCAATTGCATCTTTAAGCTGAAATGTCAGGTCAGCATCCTCACAAGCATATTCTTTGAGTTTATCTTTGGGTACTGACCTCATATTCAACTGATTCTTCCCTTTCTTACCAATAAGATCTTCTATATGTACTTTTTCATAATTAAGGTAAATCTCACAGAGGTGATCGAGGTTATGCTTCTGTTCAGGCTGGATCAGGTAATGGGCCAGCATAGTATCGTATAAAATGCCTTTAACTTCAATACCATAGTTTCCGAGCATCAAAAGATCGTACTTAATATTCTGTCCGGTTTTTAAAGTATTCTCATCGGCAAAAACCTCCTTAAATTCCTCCAACACCTTTTTTGCCTCTTCAAATTTGGCAGGCAGCGTAACGCAATATGCCTCATGTTTTCCAAAAGCGAAAGAGATGCAAATGATTTCAGAATTATGAGTATCGATGCCTGTTGTCTCAGTATCAAAACAAAATTGGCCCGACACAGCCAGCCCGGCACGCAAACTGGCTCTTTGCATTTCATTTTCAACCAAATAATATTGGTGAGGAACAGAATTAATATTATCTCTTTTCCTGTCAGCAACCTTCGTTACTTCAGGCCCGCCAAACAGAGTCTGCTGGGTTCCCTCTTCCCGCCTGCTCTCTTCGAGTTTCAACCGTTCTGAAAGATTCCGAAATTCCAGCTCATCAAAAAGAGCTTTCAGTCTTTCCTTATCAACATCTTCTCTGACCAGTTTCTTCTTATTGAATTCAACAGGCACATCCTTAATGATAGTAACCAATTGTTTTGATAATCTCACCTGATTTTCATATTCAATCAGATTTTCCTTCTGCTTTCCCTTAAGCTTATGAATATTATCATAAAGGTTTTCTATGCTCCCAAACTTGGCAATAAGTATCTGTGCTGTTTTAGGGCCAATACCCGGACAACCAGGAATATTGTCGGAACTGTCGCCCATCAGTCCTAATATGTCGATAACCTGAGCGCTATCTTCAATACCAAAATTTTGTTTTACCTCATCAGTGCCCCATATCTCAGGAGAACCTCCCTGTTTGGCAGGTTTATACATCAGGATATCATCTTCCACTAACTGGGCATAATCCTTGTCAGGTGTCATCATCAATGTCTGAAGACCCTCTTGCTTTGCTTTTTGAGCGAGTGTGCCAATCACATCGTCAGCTTCAAAACCGGCTTTTTCAATAATTGGTATATTAAAAGCCTCAATTATTTTCCTGATATAAGGTATGGATTTTTGCAGATCTTCGGGCATTGTCTGGCGGTTAGCTTTGTACTCATGATACATTTTATGGCGGAATGTGGGTTCAGAGACATCAAAAACTACTCCGATATAAAGAGGATTCTCTGATTCAAGCAACTGGACCAGAGTATTTGTGAATCCGAGCATGGCAGATGTATTTATCCCTTTCGAATTAAACCGTGGATTCCGGATAAATGCATAGTAACTCCTGTATATCAATGCATAAGCATCGAGGAGATAAAGTTTTTCAGGGATTTTATCAGCCATATTCATTAAATTTTTCAGTTTAAACAACTTTAAGAATTGCAATCATCTCTTACCGATCTTATTCTTAAATTAGCAAAGTTAAAGTTTAATTTTATCTTTTACCGTTAACATTTTGTGTTTAATATCTATTTTTGTAACCTGATTGAAAAGAGTATAAATATTTCCAAAGCAATTAGCATTCCGGTTAGACCGGGATATAAAAGATGATTAAAACATCACACGGATATTATACTTATAAAATAAACAATTTTAACAGGATGAAGAAACAGACAGTTCTCAGTGGCATCAGGCCCACAGGTTATCTGCACCTGGGTAATTACTTTGGTGCAGTCCGTAATTTTGTAAAGATGCAGGAAGATTTTAACTGCTTCTTTTTCATAGCTGATATTCACTCACTCACAACCCATCCCACACCGGAAAACCTTCAGGCAGGGGTAAAACAGGTGCTGGCTGAATATATTGCCTGCGGAATAGATCCTGAAAAAGCCACAATTTATATTCAAAGCGACGTACCGGAAGTTACCGAATTGTATACTATTTTGAATATGAACGCCTACCTCGGAGAACTTGAGCGTACAACTTCATTTAAGGAGAAAGCAAGACAGCAGCCTGATAATGTGAATGCCGGACTTCTGACTTACCCGGTTTTGATGGCAGCTGATATAATAATACATAAAGCAAATTTTGTTCCTGTAGGAAAAGACCAGGAACAGAACCTTGAAATGGCAAGAAAGTTTGCAAAACGCTTTAACAGGATGTATAGTAAAAAAGTCTTCCCTCTGCCCCGTCCATATACTTTCGACGGTAAAGATATGATCAAGGTGCCCGGACTTGACGGAAGTGGCAAAATGGGTAAATCGGAAGGCAATGCCATCAACCTTTTTGAAGATCCAAAGTCAATTCGTAAAAAAGTTATGCGTGCAGTAACCGATGCAGGCCCGACAGAAATGAACCAGCAAAAACCTGAACCGGTGCAGAACCTTTTTACCTTAATGGAAATCGTATCGACCCAGGATACAGTAAAATATTTTGAAGAGTTATACAACAGCTGTAAGATCAGTTACGGTGAAATGAAAAAACAACTGGCCGAAGATATCATTTCATATACTTCGCCTGTTCGCGAAAGAATCATTTCAATACTCGATAATAATGAGTACCTTGCAAAGGTTGCCCGCACCGGAGCTGAAAAAGCAAGGGAATCAGCATCAGCAACTTTAAAGGAAGTAAAAGAGGTGGTAGGTATCAGAAAACTTTATTAACATTGACAGTAAGACTATGCAACTGCTAAACAATAAACTACTGTGGACGGAAGGAATTACTCTGATCAAAAATATGAGTTATCAAACAATTTAATCCATAATAATCAAACAAAATGAATTCTGCTGCAATAACAATCTCTGTAACATTCCTTATGCTTGGATCTTGTCAGAATGTCCAAAAAGAAAAAAACCCGGATTTACCGAAACCCAATATTGTTTATATCCTTGCTGATGATCTGGGTTACGGTGACCTGGGATGTTATGGTCAAAAAATGTTCGCAACCCCGAATATTGACAATCTTGCAAAATCAGGAATTAAATTTACTCAGCATTATTCAGGATCTACAGTATGCGCTCCCTCCAGATCATCGCTAATGACAGGTCTGCATACAGGCCATACATTTATCCGCGGTAACAGGTCCTGGGAACCGGAAGGACAATATCCTCTTGAAGCTGATGCAATCACAATGGCTGAAATATTAAAAGAAGCAGGTTATGTTACCGGCGCTTTTGGTAAATGGGGTTTAGGATTTATTGGAACTGAAGGAGATCCCGCTAAGCAGGGATTTGACGAATTCTTCGGTTATAACTGTCAGGGACTGGCTCATAATTACTATCCCTACTATCTTTGGCATAACAGTGAAAAAGTAGTACTCGAAGGAAATGATGGAACTAAAACCGGACAATACGGTCCGGCTGTAATACATAAGCAAGCCATAAAGTTTCTGGAGTCGAACAGTGACAAACCATTCTTTATGTATTATCCTTCAGTGATCCCTCATGCCGAACTGTTTGCCCCCGAAGAGTATATGAATAAATACAGAGGCAAATTTGAGCCTGAAAAAAGTTATAAGGGAGTGGATGAAGGAGAAAGATACAGAAAAGGCCCTTACGGTTCACAACCTGAAGCTCATGCAGCTTTTGCAGCAATGATTAATGTTCTCGACGACCAGGTGGGTGAAATCATAATAAAGTTAAAGGAACTTGGAATTTATGATAATACGGTCATCATGTTTACTTCAGATAACGGTCCACACCTCGAGGGTGGCGCTGATCCTGATTATTTCAATTCAAACGGCATATTAAAAGGATATAAACGTGATCTCTATGAAGGCGGTATAAGAGTACCAATGATAGCTGTATGGAATGGTAAAATAGAACCGGGCAGCGAAACATCGCATATCTCTGCTTTCTGGGATGTACTCCCGACAGTAGCGGAGATAGCAGGTGCACGGATACCTGAAAACATCGACGGTATTTCGTTCCTGCCTGTCCTGATGGGAAAAGACAGCCAACAACAACATAACTTCCTTTACTGGGAATTTTATGAACGCGATGGCAGAAGGGCTATAAGAAAAGGTGACTGGAAACTGATAAACTATAACCTTTTTGATCCCTCTAAAACTACCACAGAGCTCTACAACCTGGCTGTCGATGCCGGAGAAGAAAATAACCTGGCTGATGAAAATCCACAATTAGTCACAGACCTTACAAAACTGATGAATTCAGCTCATACAGATTCTGAAATTTTTAAATTTGGGAATTGACCATTGTCAGATGATCACTTAATCTAAAAACTTTTTCCGCAAGGCATCTACCTGTTCGTCATTTATGGGTACAAGGTTTCCCAAAGAAGCCCCCATAGTAAGAGATTTGGCGCTGAATTCAGCAACCTCAAGCCGGTCAAAGGTCCCTAATAATTTGTCTCCTGTAATTAAAACTGAATCATTATTGATGATAACAACAGGTGTTTTTTCGGATAACAGTTTAAGTATAGCCTCTTTCCCCATAAAATGAGAGCCAAAAGGAACATTAGGCACATCCTGCAGAAATATCCAGCTTTCGGGGATTGTCCGGACATCCAGTTTTTGTCCTGTCACACTGTATGCCATCAGGTATGGTGTCTGTGTAAGAATTATTGAGTTGATACCCGGGTTCCTTCTATAAATCTCCTGATGCAGCCACGTTGCTCTGCTGGGAAGTTTACCGGGTTCCCGTTTACCGTCCCTTATCTGAACAATATCGTCATTCTGAATATTCCATCTTGCCACATTAGTGGGGGTGATCAGGAAATCATTTCCCCGCCATCTGACCGACACTGTTCCGTATGAACTTATCATTAAACCCTGGAAGCATGCACGATGAACTATCCTCTTAATATCTTCTCGTATTGCCCTTTCATCTGAAGGATGATCAACATAGTCCATCTCCGGCACCATTCTGGGAATCTGATTTTCAAATTCTTCAATCTCCTCATCTGTAAGGTATTCAGGCTTCCCGATCATATTTCCGTAAATAATTGTCCTTGCACAAAATTCAAGAGTCTCAAACCTCTGAAATGCATCCCTCAATTCATGGCCGCCAACCACTGTTCCGTGATTTTCCATTATCACAGCATTATAACCCTTCCTGAATTCCCCTGCAATAATTTCTCCAAGCTCTTCGCTTCCCGGCAGTTCATAAGCAGCATAGCCAATCCCGCCGCAAACATACCTGGCCTGGGGAATAATATTTGTGTCAGGAATCTTCCTAACTATACTAAATGAAACCAGGGCCGGGGGATGGGCATGTACAATAGCTTTAATATCATGGCGGTTTTTATAGATCGCTTTATGAAAAGGATATTCGGAAGAGGGTCTGTGCCGGCCCTCTATAGTGCCGTCTTTTCGTACCACAACTATGTCGGAAGAGCGGAGCGACCCTTTATCAATTGAAGCCGGAGTAACCCACATATCGCCACTTTCATCCATTATGGAAACATTACCTCCTGAGGTGGTTGTCAATCCGCTTCGGTATATTTTATCAATGATCATTGTGATCTGGTCACGGGGATGCATTAGTACAGTATCTAATTTTTTCATTCGTTTAAAAATTTTGTAATTACTTGTAAATAAATTAATTAAAAATTTAAGAACATATGGAACCGTTTGTTCCTCACTCTCACAAGAAAATTTGAGAATCACGATTTTAACCGGGATAACCACTCCGTTCGCACATAAACATTTTTAACAATTTATGATCTTAATTTATTAAAATGGTTTTTACCCTGATTACTCATCCTGAAGACAGTTGCAAATTACTAAATATTTTTCTGTTAACTCTCACGTTGAACAAACAGTGACTAAAAAATAAAATTATACTATATTAGTGAATTAATAATTCAAATCATGATAATAGAAGGTAACATACTGAAAATGAGAACAGAGTTGTCAGATCCAGTAAAATATTTCCTGCCTGTCGGTAACTCGGAAACAGATATGAACAATCTTATAGGAAGGGAGATCTCAATGCATTATACAGGACAAATCAATTGTATTTCATGCGGGAAGGTCACAAAAACATCTTTTGGCCAGGGATTTTGTTACAGCTGTATGCAGACAGCTCCCGAAGCAAGTGAGTCAGTTGTCCGACCAGAGCTGTCTAAAGCTCATTTCGGTATTGCCCGCGATATTGCATGGGCTGAGAAACACGACATGACAGACCATTTTGTATACCTGGCTGTTTCGAGCGAAGTAAAAGTCGGAGTAACACGGCATCATCAAATACCTTCACGCTGGATCGACCAGGGAGCGAATATGGCAATAAAAATAGCAAAAACCCCAAACAGACATATAGCAGGTATAATAGAGGTTTTTCTGAAACAATATTTTACCGACCGTACTAACTGGCAATCAATGTTAAAGACAACCGGAAAACAGGATACTGACCTGACTGGTGAAAAAAAGAGAGCGCTAAGCTTATTACCTTCGGAACTACAAAAATACCATTATGATGATGACGAGATCACAAAAATAAATTACCCCTTGCCTGATCCACCGGATAAAATAAAGAGCTTAAGCTTTGACAAAAGTACCGATATCAAAGGAATCTTAAAAGGAATTAAAGGCCAATATCTCATCTTTAAAAACAATACTGTGCTGAATATAAGAAAACACAACGGCTACTATATAACATTTTCATCGAAAAATCAATATTAAAAGTTACTGAAACCTGAATTTTATGTTACTTCGCATATGCAAAATTTATTTATTTTGTCTCAGAAATGTAAGCAGCCTCAGGCTGGTGAAATAAGTACTTAAAAATATAACAGATGAACAATTTAGACTGGCAAAATTTAGATTTCGGATACAGGGATACTGATTATAATATAAGATGTTACTATCGTAACGGAAAATGGGGGGAATTAGAAATCAATTCTTCAAACATAATAAATATTCATATTGCGGCCACATCTCTGCACTACGGACAGGAGGTTTTTGAAGGATTAAAAGCCTTTAAGGGAAAAGACGGCAGGATCCGTATCTTCAGGATGGATGAAAATGCCAAACGCATGCAGAGCTCATGCGAGGGAATACTGATGGCAAACCTGCCGGTTGAAAAATTTATGGAAGCAGTGCGGCTTGCAGTAAAGATGAATGAAAGGTTTGTCCCTCCTTATGAAAGCGGAGCATCCCTGTATATCCGGCCTCTGATGATTGGTACTGGTGCAGAGATAGGTGTAAAACCTTCCAATGAGTATCTTTTCATGGTCTTTGTAATGCCCGTAGGTCCCTATTTTCCTGAAGGTTTTAAACCAACAGACCTGGTCATAATGAGAGAATATGACAGGGCGGCACCTCTGGGTACCGGGAAATACAAAGTCGGGGGTAATTACGCTGCAAGTATGCATGCAGGGAAACTGGCCAAAAATCAGGGTTTTTCAGCAGTTCTTTATCTTGACAGCAGGGAAAAAAAGTATATAGACGAATGTGGACCTGCTAATTTTTTCGGGATAAAAAACAATACATACATTACTCCTCATTCAGAGTCAATTCTGCCATCCATAACAAATAAAAGCCTGATGACACTTGCCAAAGAGATGGGATTAAAAGTTGAACAACGAAAAGTGCCATATGAAGAATTATCAACCTTTGAGGAGATAGGAGCATGTGGAACTGCAGCGGTAATTTCTCCAATAAAAGGAATCTATGATGCAGATAATGACAAATGGTTTACTTATGGCACTGAACCCGGAAAATGGTCAACTAAATTATATAATAAACTTCGCGCTATCCAATACGGCGATGAACAGGATAAATTTAACTGGGTGAAATTTATCTGACCTCAACCAGAGAAATATTGCTTGCCGACCGGATAAAAGAAAAACCCGGATTGTAAAAGTTCCGGCTCAGCGATGCTGCCAAAGCGGGTTTATCGTTGATCTCCTTGATATCTGACGATAAAATAAATTTTGAAACAAACAGGTATGAAACGAACATGTAAAATATTTATACCCAAGGTGATGATTAAAATGCGAGTTCCATATGATACCTTTGAAAACAATTAATTTTAATCATATGAAACGAACATGAAACTTTTTTTAAACAAAAATTTTATCTCATCAATATTAATAATTTTAAAAAGCATGAGA
>CAZBWK010000035.1:0-35440 GCA_964495655.1 uncultured Prolixibacteraceae bacterium
AGGTGATGATTAAAATGCCAGCTCCATATGATACCTTTGAAAACAATAAATTTTAATCATATGAAAAAATTATTAATGACACTCTCTGCAATTCTTCTTACCTGGGGAATTGCTGTTGCCCAGAAGTTTGCTTTTATTGATTCGGATTATATTCTCGAGAATATACCGGCTTTTACGGCAGCTCAGGAGCAGCTTAATAAGTTATCGGCGCAGTACCAGAAAGAGCTGGAGTCGATGCATTCAGAAATCGAACAAATGTACTCTGACTTTCAGGCCGAAAGTGTTTTATTGTCTGAAGACATGAAACGTAAACGTGAAGATGTGATCATATCAAAAGAGAAAGACTACAAGCAGTTACAACGTAAATACTTCGGGCCTGACGGTGACCTGTTTAAAAAAAGACAGGCTCTTGTTAAACCTGTCCAGGAGGATATTTTTAATGCAGTGCAGGAAATAGCAAATGAAGGAAGTTATGCTGTTATCCTCGATAAAGCCGGAGGCACAACACTGTTTTTTACAAATCCAAGGTATGATTTGAGTGATCAGGTACTCCAAAAGCTGGGATATAAATAATTAATAATTATATTTGCTGAAAAATTTTTAACATTACATTGATTATGAGAAATTTAATAAAACTTTTTGCTCTTCTTATCTTTGCTGGAATATTTACATCAGCAGGAGCCCAAAACCTTAAGTTCGGACATATAGATTTACAGGCATTGGTACAGGTAATGCCTGAAAGAGCCAGTGCTGAAACCACATTCAATAATTTTCAGTCTGAACTGGAAGAAGTCCTGGGAGAGATGCAACAAAATTATCAACAAAAGCTGAACGAGCTTGAGCAGTTGGGAGAGGGTGCTTCTGAAGTTAAGAGGAATGCAAAAATCTCTGAACTTCAAGATATCCAGCAGCGAATTCAGAATTACCAAATGACTGCTAACCAGCAGCTTCAGCAAAAACAGGCCGAACTGCTGCAACCGGTGTTTGACAAAGCTGAAAATGCAATCCAGGATGTAGCAAAAGAACAGGGCCTCCTCTATGTCTTTGATACAGGAACAAGAGTAGTTCTCTATAAATCTAATCAAAGCATGGACCTGCTGCCACTTGTAAAGCAAAAACTGGGCCTTCAATAATTATAAAAACATTTAAGAAAAGCCATTCTTCAAAAGAGGAGTGGCTTTTTTTATGATTAATAAATTTTTTATTTGTTTTGATCTGAAATCAAACTATATTTAATGGCCTCGTTTGATCAGCCAAATTTTAATTTATGGAATTGAAAAAACAGAATAATATAAAAAACAGTGATAACACATTAAACTCCTACCTGTTCGAAATAGCCTGGGAAGTTTGCAACCAGGTAGGGGGAATTTACACTGTAATTCGTTCAAAAGTGCCATCTGTAATCCAAAAACGGACTAAAGACAACTATTTTCTGATCGGCCCCTACTTTGAGGACCAGGCTGCAGCTCATTTCGATCCTGCAACTGACTATTCAACTCCGGTGGGAAAGGCAGTACTTAAACTGCAGGAAAGGGGTTTTGATGTGCACTATGGCCAGTGGATAATATCGGGAAGACCTTATGTTGTTCTCTTTAATCCATTTTCAGTATACGACAAACTGGGAGAAATAAAACACTTTGTCTGGCAGGATCACAATATCGCACTTCCGGGAAATGATGAGCTGATTGACCAGGTTGCCGCTTTTGGATTCCAGGTGAAGGAATTTTTTAAATACCTCTGTTCATCCGGTTTCTGTAAAAAATATGTTATAGCCCATTTCCATGAATGGATGGCCGGATTACCAATTCCTGGAATCAGAAAGGAAAACCTAAACATAAAAATTGTTTTTACCACCCATGCCACTATGTTAGGAAGATATCTGGCAATGAATGATAATCATTTCTACGATAATTTACCATTCTATAACTGGGAAAATGAGGCCACCAACTATAATGTACGGCCGATTGCTGATATAGAAAGAGCTTCTGCCCACGGGTCACACGTTTTTACAACTGTAAGCGAAGTTACTGCCAGGGAATGCACCCATCTCCTGGGAAGAACTCCTGACATAATCCTCCCCAACGGACTGAACATACGAAGGTTTGAAGCGCTGCATCAAGTTCAGAACCAACACCTAACCTATAAGGAAAAGATTCATGATTTTGTAATGGGCCATTTTTTCCAAAGCTACTCTTTTGATCTTAACAATACCCTTTACTTTTTTACCTCGGGAAGATATGAATTTCATAATAAAGGATTTGATCTGACACTTGAAGCATTAGCAAGGCTTAACTGGAAAATGCAGAATATAAATTCTGAAATGACCGTAGTGGCATTCCTGATAACCCGCCGTCCGTTTTATACTTTTAATCCTGAAGTTTTACACTCAAAAGCCTTAATTGAAGAGATACATCGTGTTTGCGAAGAGATCAGGGAGCAGCTTGGCAAAAGGCTTTACACTAAAATTACATCCTCAGACAGCCATTATGTATTCCCCGATCTGAGCGAGATGGTAGATGACTACCTGCGCCTTAAGCTCAGAAGAAATGTACAAAGCTGGAAAACAAAATATCTGCCCAAAATAGTTACCCATACCCTTATAGATGACAGTCAGGATACAATATTAAATTTCCTACGAACGGAAAATCTGGTATATAAAAGACATGATAAAGTTAAACTTGTTTATCACCCCGACTTTATCTCTACTACCAATCATTTATTTAAAATGGATTATTCACAGTTCGTCAGAGGGTGTCATCTTGGTATTTTCCCCAGCATGTACGAACCATGGGGCTATACTCCTCTTGAATGCCTCGCAAGCGGAGTATCTTCAATATCCAGCAACCTGGCAGGTTTTGGCGATTATGTGTCACGAAATATCATGGATCATGATAAACAGGGATTGTTCATTATTGACCGGAAAAGAAAAGATTTTAATCAGGCTGCTGAAGAGCTCGCTAACCTCATGTTGAATTTTGTCAGGCTGACAAGAAGAGAGCGGATAGCCCTGAGGTATAAAAGTGAAGAAGCTTCCCTGCAATTTGACTGGTCGGAATTGGGTAAATATTACGACGAGGCATATAACCTGGTTATAACTAGATAGTGTATGAATAGTTCTCCAATAGGCGTTTTCGACTCAGGATACGGCGGACTGACGGTTTTGAAAGAGCTGGTAAAAAGCCTTCCCGCTTATGACTTCCTGTACCTGGGAGATAATGCACGTACCCCTTATGGCACAAGGTCATTTCAGGTAGTTTACTACTACACATTGCAGGCAGTTAAATACCTTTTCAGCCAGAACTGTCCGCTAATCATTATTGCCTGTAATACCGCCTCATCTAAAGCACTGCGCAGCATTCAGCAGATTGACCTTCCCCGTATTGCACCCGACAGAAGGGTACTGGGAGTGATACGGCCAAGTGTGGAAAAGGTGGCAGAAATAACAAAAACCGGTCATGTGGGTATTTTGGGTACACCCGGAACTGTCAATTCCGGATCATACCCTTTGGAATTGAAGAAGTGGGCGGGACAAAATTTTAAATCTGCTGTACAGGAAGCATGTCCCCTCTGGGTACCACTGGTTGAAAATAATGAGATCGACTCTGAAGGAGCTGAATTTTTTGTAAGAAAAAATATTCAGAATATACTGAAAAAGGATAAAAAACTGGACACACTGATTCTGGCTTGCACCCACTATCCCCTTCTGATACGTCTCATAAAAAAATATGTGCCCGAAAGCATTAATATTGTCGAACAGGGAGCAATTGTTGGCGAAAAACTGACAGATTACCTTGACAGGCATCCTGAAACAGATCATAGATTGTCAAAAAAGAGCCAAATCCGTTTTCAGACAACTGAATCGGCAGAAAGCTTCAATGAAAGGGCTTCATTTTTTATCGGGAAGAAGATCAGCGCCGAACAAATTACTTTAGGCTGAGACCAGTTCCCTGATGATATCAACCATATTCACATACTGCTCCTCCATGCTTGTTAACAGTTTATATTGAGCCCGGGTTCTGACCAGGTTATGGTCTTCATACTTTATTTTATAGTAATTATCACCGTCAATATAATCCATTAAAAACCGCAATACCTGCTCATAAGTGATATATCTTGCAGAAAAAGCCAGATACTCAATCTCTTTTTCTGTAAGAAATGACCGGGCTTCCTCCAGGTAACCACGGGCAAAAGCCCTGTATATCTCTATGTCCATTGATACATTATCAAGGTCCTTATCATCCTCCAACCCGGTATTTGTATAGTATCTTATCGCATCCCCGAAATCATTTAACACAGTGCTGTTCAACACTGTATCCAGATCTATTACACAAAGTACCTCACCTCTGTTATCAAAAAGAATATTATTGATTTTCGTATCATTATGACTAACCCTGGTCGGGATTACACCATCTTCCACAAGAGTCCAGAACTTCAACATCTCCTCCCTCCTGCTTTCAATCCATCCGGTCTCGCGGGCCACCCCTGCTTTTCTTCCAAGTGGGTCTCTGCTTAATACATCATCCCATTGCTGATATCTGATGCGGATATTATGAAATCCGGGGAGTATATCAGTTAAAGGTTCCTTCAGGTCAGAAACGAGCGACTGGAATTTTCCGATCCCCTTTCCTCCGGCATATGCCAGTTCAGGTGTTTCTGCTGCTTCATAGGCAACAGTGTCATCTATAAAGAGGGAAACAGCCCAGTATTCTTCCGATTCATCAACATAATACAATCTGCCGTTATTAGCCGGTATTATTGTCATGGCCTCCCTCATCGGATCACCCCCCATTGCCTCAACCTTGGTTTTGATATGCAAACACACCTTTTGTATATTTTCCATCATCGCCGGAACAGGAGAGAACACCCGTTTATTTTTCCTTTGAAGAATATATTCTGGTTTGCCTTTATCTGTTTTTACAATAAAGGTATCGTTGATAAAACCTTCTCCGAGGGAGACAACCTCTTTGACAGATCCTTCGAGCCTGAACTGACTGGCAATTGTTTTTAATTTATCATTCATAACTAATTCTTTTTAAACAGCTTATCCGGATATTCTCCATTGTCTGTTAATTTTTTAACCTGAGATATCACAAAAGGTTTATCTTCCTGGTAGGTTACTCCGAACCATTTGGAATCTCCTTTCAGCACTTTAACACCTGCCTTTCGTTCTTTTATCATATCATAGACAACAGAAGGAATAAATATCTCTGATTTAGGAATATTTCTGTACTGATCCAGGAATTCAATGAATTTCTCTTCAATAAACTTAAATATATCAGGCTGAAAGCCCCAGATATTCATAGAAACACTTTCATCACCTGTCAGGTACCTTACATCTCCGTCAGCTTCCAAAGAAACAATCTTTCCTGCCTCTTTATATATTTTTGTTGTTTCAACAATTTTTTGCAGATAGCCGTCAGGATCAATATCACAAATACCTCTTGAGACCGAACCAAACTCCGATAATGTATTTCTCAGTTTATACCCAACCATAGAATATTGGTGAGGCTTAAGCGGAGCCGATAGGAATTCAGCCATAACTTTGAATGCCTTGTAGCCATAAAAATCATCTGCATTAAGCTGACAAAATGGTTCTTTAATAACATCTTTGGTTACCAAAATTGCATGAGCTGTGCCCCATGGTTTTTCTCTGCCCTGCGGCACAGAATACCCTTCGGGAAGGTCATCCAGTTCCTGACAGACATATTCTGTTTCAATCTTTCCTTTAAGCTTAGCTTTGAAGAGCTCCTTAAACTCTTCTGCAAAATTTTTCCTGATAACAAAAACCACTCTCCCAAAACCTGCTCTGATGGCATCATAAACAGAATAATCCATAATTACCTCACCGCCGGGACCGATTGGCTCAACCTGCTTCAATCCACCGTAACGGCTACCCATGCCGGCAGCCAGGATTAACAGGGTTGGTTTCATATATATATAATTTAAAAGTTAAATATAAAGAGGCAGAAATGACCGTTTATGCCATACTGCCTCAAAAACAGGTTCGATTATAAATTATCTCCAGCTTTTAAGCTTATATCCCCTAACAGAGTAGAATAGTATTACCAGATAACAAGGCACTACAATCCAGTAAGCTTCCTGTGAGCCTATCCTGTCAGACAAAGAGCCCCAGATCAAAGGAATAATTGCACCGCCCGATATAGCCATGATAAGCATGGCGGAGCCTATTTTAATAAATTTGCCAAGATTATGCAGGGCAAGCGGCCATACTGCGGGCCATACCAGTGCATTTGAAAGGCCAAAAAGAGCGACAAAAATCACTGAAGTAAATCCTGATGTGAAAATAGCTCCAAAGGCAAATATGAGTCCGAGAATTGCAGACGCCTGAAGAGCAAAACGCTGAGACATATATTTAGGGATCATAAATATACCTATTATATATCCCAGAACCATTGTGGCCATCACATATGAGGTGAATGCTTTGGCCTTACTCATTTCAATTCCCAAAGACAGTCCGTATCTGATAATTGTATCCCCTGCAATTACCTCAACACCCACATAGAAAAATAAGGTTATCACTCCAAGTATAAGATGCGGGTAATCAAAAATATTCTTTTTAACTGTAGTTGAATCCGGATCAACATCCTCCTCCGATTCCACTTCCAGGTCAGGCAGCCCCGAGAGACGCACAATCCCGCCAAGGAGAAACAGAATTATTGTCATTACAATATAAGGATTAATAACCCTTCTGGCCAGATGGTCTAATGCAACTGTTTGCTCTGCTTCAGTCATATTGGCCATCGACGCAATAAAAGCATCTCCGTCACTCAGAATATAATATGCCAGTATCAGGGGAGCAACTGCACCTGCAAATTTATTACAAATTCCCAGTATGCTTATACGCCTTGCCGCACTTTCCCGGGGACCCATGATAGTCACGTAGGGATTGGAGGCCGTTTGAAGAAGAGCTAAGCCGGTTCCCATTATAAAAAGCCCTAACAGAAAAACAGCATATGTCCTTGTAATGGCAGCAGGTATGAAAACTATTGTTCCGATAGCCATAACCCACAGCCCGACCATCATGCCGTTTTTCAGTCCGGTCTTATTAAGGACCCAGGCTGAAGGCAGCGCCATGATAGTGTATGAAATATAAAATGCAAAGGCTACGAGAAGAGCCTGAAAATCTGAAAGCTGACATGCTATCTGTAAATACGGTATCAATATTCCGTTTAACCATGTCACAAACCCAAACACAAAAAACAGGCTGCTTATAATCACCATGGGCAGCAGATAGGAATTCTTCCTTGTCCCGACATCAGATGTTATAGTATTCATACTTATGAAATTTAATTTTTTTCACGAAAGAAGGAAAACTTTTTGTAAAAAGAAAATGAATATGAAAAAAGTCATGATATTTTAGCCGGGAAAATATCTTTTTTACCTGATATAATATGATTTACATAAATAATGGTTAATTTTGATCTTTATTATTTACTGTAAGGCCGATTCTGAATAAATAATTTATTATTCAGGGTCGTTTTTTCTTTTATATAGAAATTTGACTTTAAAAGTTATTTTAATGATACAGCCAAAAGTCATTACCCTTGAAGAAGTAACTATCAGGTTTGCAGGAGACTCAGGAGATGGCATGCAACTTACAGGGACACTCTTCTCTGATGCTACCGCGCATTTAGGGAACGATATCTCAACCTTCCCTGACTATCCTGCCGAGATAAGGGCCCCAAAAGGTACTATCGGGGGAGTTTCAGGCTTCCAGGTACATTTTGGAGAAAGAATTATTAAAACTCCCGGAGATTACGCACATGTTTTGATTGCAATGAATCCGGCTGCTTTAAAAGCTAATGCAGAATTGATGTACCCGGGCGGGATAATAATTTTTGACACTGACACCTTCACTGAAAAAAATTTCAGAAAAGCAGATATTGAAACCAATGATCCTTTTACTGAACTAAAACTTGATGATTACAGGAAGATACCGATCCCGATAACCAGCCTTACCAGGGAGGCGCTTAAAAATTTCGATCTCGATATTAAGAGCATTCTCCGCACCAAGAACATGTTTGCCCTGGGATTGGTATGCTGGATGTTCAACAGACCGCTTCAGTATATAGAAGATTATATTAAAGATAAATTTTCTCATAAACCGATTCTGGTTGAGACAAACATTAAAACGCTGCACAGTGGATACAACTATGGTCTTAACATGCAGCACATGACACCAAGCTACATAGTTCATCATGCAAATATTGAAGATGGAGTTTACAGAAATATCAGCGGTAATATTGCTACAGCCTGGGGTTTCATTGCAGCTGCTGAAAAGGCAGGCAGGGAGTTATTTGCCGGTTCATACCCCATCACTCCCGCAACTGATATCTTCGTTTCTCTTTCCGAAAGAAAAGATCTTGGTGTAAAAACCTTCCAGGCAGAGGATGAAATTGCAGGAATTACTTCTGCAATAGGCGCATCATTTGCAGGAGACCTGGCAGTAACAACAACTTCCGGTCCCGGACTTGCACTAAAATCTGAAGCTATCGGCCTTGCCGTCATGGCAGAGCTTCCCCTGGTCATTGCAGATATTCAAAGAGGAGGCCCGTCTACCGGACTTCCGACCAAAACTGAGCAATCGGACCTCCTGCAGGCATTGTATGGGCGAAACGGAGAGAGTCCGGTGGCAGTGATTGCAGCCAGCACTCCGTCAAATTGTTTTTGGTTTGCATTTATGTCTGCAAAGATAGCTCTGGAACATATGGTTCCTGTAATATTTCTTTCCGACGGTTTCCTGGCCAACGGCAGCGAACCCTGGAAAATACCGGCCTTGTCTGACATGCCCTCCATAAACCCTCCGGTTGCAAAAAATGTTTCCGGATTTCAAGCCTATAGAAGAGATAAGAATTATCTTTTCCGGGAATGGGCAATACCCGGCATGGCAGGCTTCGAACACCTAATTGGCGGTCTCGAAAAGAATATAACCGGCTCTGTCAGCTATGAACCTGAAACACATCAGGAAAATGTTTTGATACGCGAGAAAAAGATAGAAAAGATTGCTGATGTTATTCCTTTGCTGGAAACTACCGGCGATAAGGAGGGCGACATACTGGTTGTCGGATGGGGAGGTACCTATGGCCACCTTGTGAGCGCAGTGCATGAGCTGAGACAGGATGGAAAAAACATTAGCCTGGCTCACTTTAATTATATAAAACCACTGCCTCCCAACACAAAAGAAATTTTTGAAAAGTTCAAAAAAATAATAGTGTGTGAATTAAACACAGGACAGTTTGTAAGTTATCTGCGAAGCCAGCTGCCCGGGTTTAGTTATTATCAGTTTAATAAAGTTAACGGATTACCTTTCACTGTTGATGAAATAATTCAGGGTATCAATAAATTAACTGAGGACAGATCATGAATAAAATCAAGTATTCCGCAAAAGATTTTAAAAACGAAAATGAAATTCGCTGGTGCCCCGGTTGCGGCAATTACGCAATTATGAATGAAATCCAGAGAACAATGGCTGCCCTTGATATCTCAAAAGAGAACTTTACCGTTATTTCAGGTATAGGGTGTTCCTCCAGATTGCCTTATTACATGAATACTTTCGGCTTTCATACTATTCACGGACGTGCAACAGCAGTGGCATCGGGGATAAAGATGGCCAATACCGATCTTAGTGTATGGGTAATCACCGGCGACGGTGATGCAATGGCAATAGGAGGCAACCATTTTATCCATACAATAAGAAGGAATTTCGACCTTAATATCATACTTTTCAACAACAGGATCTACGGATTGACAAAAGGACAGTATTCGCCAACATCAGACAGGGGTTTTATAAGCAGAACCTCCCCCTACGGTACAATTGAAGATCCTTTCATTCCCGGACAGCTGGTACTGGGAGCAGGAGGAACATTTTTTGCAAGAATTATAGATAATAATATCAGCCTTGGAGAGCAGGTACTGAAAGAGGCAGCCTTACATAAAGGCACATCGGTAGTTGAAGCGCTTCAAAACTGTGTTATTTTTAACAGTGGTGTTCATCATGAAATTTCGGACCCTGCGCATAAGGAAGAGAGGCAGATATTTTTGCAACACGGAGAACCCATGCTGTTTGGCGCCGGAAAACAAAAAGGCCTTATAATGGAGAATGGCAGGTTAAAAGTAACAGAACTCAATAAAAACGGAATAACTATCGACAATATCCTGGTTCATGATGTAACCCGGCCTGAACCATATCTTCACATGGCACTTATAAATATGGGCCTGCCTGATATGCCGGTTGCCATGGGAGTTATCAGAAAAGTGGAAGCGCCTGTTTATGATCTTGAAATGGAGGCACAGATTAAAAAAATTCAGAAAACCCGCAAAATTACATCTGCCGATGAGTTATTGCGATCAGGCAATACCTGGGAGGTAAAAAACAATGAGGTTGTCTGAAGCATTGACTCTCGCAATTCAATAAACCCTTATCCTTCAATAAACTGAAGTCCTGTCATTAACCTCTTACAGCTCCCTGTCCCCTGACCAGTGAACGATATCTTTTCGAAGGACTTTGTATAAACGGTCCCAGTCCCAAAGAGTCCCATTTATTGTCCACTGCAGAGATCGTCTCATCGTCCATCACTACAACATTTGGCCAGCTTCGACCGAAGTTATCATGCTCGGCTGTCTTGACTGTTGCATCAACTAATACTAACTTATGATTTCTGTTTATTCTGACAATGGACATATCTCTTCCCGGATCAATATTTCCTCCAGTCAACCATATCAAAAGGTCAGGATTACCTAAGTCAACACCCTCATCAAAAAAAACAACTGCTTTTATTGTTCCCAGATGTTTTATGCGGCTCAGCTTATCCTGAAGTTCCTTAAATGAAAAGCCCTTCTCTTTTCTAATATTTAATAATAAGAGAGGGAGATTTAATTCGTTAAGCAGATTACGGTATCCGCAAACAGAGTCTAAACCTGCAAAATCATCTTTATCGGGACCAAAAAGCAGTTTATTCACTTCGCTTCTATGTTCAATTTCCTCCGGGAAAGGGCGGGTCAGGTCAATACACAATTTCGTGCCAAATGCAAATTTTGATGATGAATGGTCTAATACATCCAGTGGCCCCTTAGAATAATTCAGGCTGTAATCAGGATGAAAGTGTGATGAAAAAGCATCAATAAGGTCTTCATTGTCGTTTATATTAACATTTTCATCAGTAACAATCAGTACCTTATTAAACATCATTTGTCCTGCGCCCCAGAGTGAATGCATAACTTTAACCGACTGTCCCGCATAAGTCTTGGATATTTTCACAATCGCAAAATTATGGGCTACCCCGGCAAACGGAAGTCTCATATCCTTAAGTTCAGGAACCATAGTTATACTTAAGGGTTTAAGAAAAATTCTTTCAGTTGCTTTACCTATATATGCATCTTCCATTGGCGGGATCCCGACAATGGTAGCAGGGTAAACGGCATTTTTACGGTAAGTGATACAGGTAACATGAAAACAGGGGTAATAATCAGCCAGCGAATAGAACCCTGTATGATCGCCAAAAGGACCTTCATTCACAAGTTCTTCCGAAGGATCAACATAACCCTCTATAACAAAATCAGCATCTTCAGGTACATAAAGATCATTAGTGATACATTTAACGAGCCTGACCGGTTGTTTTTTCAGGAAACCGGCAAGCAGGTATTCATCCATATTATCAGGCACCGGAGCAGTTGCCGCATAAGTATAGACCGGGTTGCCACCGAGAACTACACTGACAGGCATGATCTCGCCCCTGCTTTTATATTTTTCAAAATGTACCGCACCCGTTTTATGTTTATGCCAGTGCATCCCTGTTCTATCAGGGCCCGTTACCTGCATCCTGTACATTCCCATATTTGGCATTTTAGTCTCAGGATCAATCGTGTGGACGCAGGGCAATGTTATAAATCTGCCTCCGTCGGCAGGCCAGCACTTCAGGACAGGTAGTTTACCCAGGTCGGGATTATCCATTATAAATTCCTGGCATGCACCCCTCCTTTTTAACTTTTTGGGCATCCATGATGAAACTTCCCTGAGCCGTGGCAATAATTTCAGCTTATCCATGAAATTATCCTTTGGCTGAACGAGATTGAAAAATAAACTCTCAATCTCATTTTCTATTTCATAAACAGACTTCCTTCCAAGGGCAAGAGCAATACGTCTTTCAGAACCAATTGCATTTATAAGAAGCGGAAAAGCGGTTCCGGTGTTTTCAAATAGTAAAGCTTTCCCGCCACCAGCCTGCTTTGAAAAACGGTCTGTGATTTCTGAAATCATTAATTCAGTATCAACAAAACTACTAACTCTTAACAGTTCGTTGTTCTGCTCCAGCTTATTCACAAATGATATCAATCCTGATTCCTTCATCTATTCAAAATTTTGTAATATATTAAAAATTTTAGAATTCTGATTTTATCCGGGAGAACCATCCATTCCTCTCTCTCATATGAAAATTTCAATCATTATTTTTTGTCCCGATCAAATACGGGATGTTCGTTTGAAATTATTAATTTCTGATGTACAATATAGTCTATACCAATTTAAGTCAGATGCATCCGTATAGGTTTAATCTTAATCTGGAATGACTTTAAAACCATACTCGTTTCATATCAGATTATTATCCTGTTATATTGATTAATTATAAATTAAAGCAAAAACAGTTATAAATGATGATGTTTTTCAATAATAAGAAATTACTTTTGGACCTTTTAACATCAAAACAATAAAAATAATAAAATGATTGAAAAAAACGGCAATATTAAGTTTTACAAAGGGGAACAGATTCCGGTAGAACTGCATAAGGTAAGAATCGTTCAAAAACTGTATTTAAAAACTATAGAAGAAAGAAAGAAAGCTATTGACGATGCAGGATATAATACTTTTCTGTTAAGCACAAAAGATATATTTCTGGACATGCTTACCGACTCGGGCACCAATGCAATGAGTGACAACCAGATATCTTCAATGTTACAGGCCGACGATGCTTATGCAGGCTCACAAAGCTTCTACCGTATGGAGGAGGCGCTGAGAGAGGTTTTTGGCAAACATTATGTATTGCCTGTTCATCAGGGCAGGGCTGCTGAAAATATTGTTTCACAGGTATTTATAAAAAAAGGTGATGTTATTCCAATGAACTATCACTTTACCACCACAAAGGAACACATGGAGTTAAACGGTGGCAAAGTAATTGAAATATTTGGTGATGATGCACTCACAATAAAGAGTGATAAACCTTTCAAAGGAAATATCGACATCAACAAATTGAAAGATATTTTCGAAAAATATGGCAAAGAAAAAGTTGCTTTTGTGCGGATGGAGGCATCGACTAACCTTATTGGCGGTCAGCCTTTTTCAATGAAGAATATGCGTGATGTAAAAAAGATATGTGTTGAAAACGATACTATGATGGTACTGGATGCAAGCCTCATTGGCGAAAACGCATATTTTATAAAACAACGTGAAGCAGAATTTAAAGATGCTTCGATAAAAGATATTTTACTCGAAATGTGCTCCTATGCCGATCTGGTATATTTCTCCAGCAGGAAAGTGAGTTCCACCCGTGGCGGGGGTATTGTAACAAACAGAGAAGACCTGTACCTTAAGATGCGTGATCTGCTTGTGCTATATGAGGGATTTCTCACATACGGAGGCATGTCGGTAAGGGAAATTGAAGCAATGGCTGTGGGTATTAATGAAACCTGTGATGAAACAATTATCAGTCAGTCACCATCGTTTATTGCCTATGCAGTAACACAACTTGACAATGCCGGCATACCGGTTATCACACCTCCCGGAGCATTAGGCTGTCATATCGATGCAAAAGGGTTTTTATCACATATACCCCAGCAGGATTATCCGGCGGGAGCCCTGGCTTCAGCACTCTATATAATATCAGGTATAAGAGGAATGGAACGGGGGACGATCTCAAGTGTACGCGATGAAGACGGCAATGATATACTCTCTGATGTCGAACTTCTCAGGCTGGCGTTCCCAAGACGCGTTTTCACCCTTTCACAAACCATATACATGATCGACAGGGTAAAATGGCTGTATGACAACCGGCACCTGGTCGGCGGACTTGAATGGGTTGAGGAACCACCTCTTCTTAGATTTTTCATGGGGCGCCTAAAACCTAAAACAAACTGGCCGGAAAAGCTTATAGCCAAATTTAAAGAAGATTTAGGCGAGTCGTTATAACATTTAAATTTTATTAATGTATAAACTGCTTTTTTGCTTATTGCACTGACCGGGATAAACTCAGTTTCTGCACAAAAAGGCAAAGTGCTTGAATCTCTGATTTTCAATAGCAGTAAGGTGAATTATCCGGTGGAATATTCTGTATATCTTCCACCGGATTACGATATCTCCCAAATAAGCTATCCTTTACTATACCTTTTACACGGATATTCAGACGATGAAACAGCCTGGATCCAGTTTTGAGAAGCCGATATAATTGCAGACCGTGGAATTAAAAATGGAGAATTCCCTCCGTGCATCATAGTAATGCCTGATGGAAAAGTAACCTGGTATATTAATAGTTCCGACGGCTTCCTTTATAAGGGAAATTCAATGTTACACATAAAAATGCGTGATCTGGAGATTCGCCGCGAATACCGGGTAAGAAACGGAGGACATTCATGGGGCTACTGGCGTGACAGTTTATTTGACGGACTTAAATTTATTTCAGAAAAATTTCACCGCTGATTTTCTTTCATCTAAGCCTTTTTCGACCTGAGTATTTTGTATGATCCGATTGTTGCCAGAGGAAGTATATAAACTAACAAAAAACCCCAGCTTACCGTTCCGTACCCTTTAGCTATAAGATTTACCAGTCCGAAGATAGAAATTCCAAATGCTGCCAGCAGGAAAACAGAAGCAATAAGCGGCCTGTAAAAACGGGGCAATCCTGTTCCCAATGAGCTAAATGCCGATTGTACCCTTTCATTTACTGCATGGATCAAAGCTGTTCCTGTTTCAATCAGTGTACCGTAAAGTATTATCTGAAAGGCTATATACAAAAAAGGAATGTTCAGTTTTCCAAATGCATAAACCGAAGGAAGTTCAACAGGTAATATCTCAGGATAATATGCAATTATTGAGAGATAAAAAAGGAGGGCAGGAATTATGCCGGTAAAACCAGCGATAACTCCGGAAATCAAAGCTTCCTTGCGTGTTTCGATATGTCTCAGACAAAAAAGAATTCCAACAACATTAGCTAAATTATAAAGTGCATATTTGACACCTGAACCAAGCCATCCGGGTTCAATTATGGTGACAGAAAGCGATCTCTTTATATCAGCTCCGAATTTAATAAAAGTAAAAACAAGCAAGAGTGCATAAACAAGATATAATACAAGAGACCAGAAAGATAATATCTTCTCAATCAGGGCCGAACCTTTAAATGTCAGATAACCTACAATAACCAGCATTATTATGACACCTGCGAGGTATGGTGCATTAAAACTGTCGCGGAGTAACACCCCGGAAGCAGAACCCATCACTGCCAGCACAATGATCAGATAGACAATATAGGTTATCTCAAAAACCGGCCATGCAGGGCCTAAAAGCTTTCTGAAAAATGTCCGGTAGTCAAATGCCCTGAACAGTCTGGAGAACTCAAAGGTAAGCGCCAAAAAGACTGACCAGGTAACCATTACAACTAACAGCATCCCAAGAAGGCCTCCTACAGGTCCGAATTTTAGAAAATATTCCACAAGTTCCCTGCCCGTACCATAGCCTCCGCCTATTATAACACTCTGGAAAATAAATCCCGGCAAAAGATATTTTCTGAAAAATGATTTCTTTAACATCCTCTTATGATAAAAAGATTAAAATTAAAATTATAATATTGCAATGCAATTAGTAGCAGGTAATAATAAAAATAAATATTGTAAATACAAATAGTAAAAAGTACTTTATAAATTTTGTGGTTGCAAGTCTGAATGTCTTATACTTAAAATATTATAATTCTATGTATCATAACCGCAAACTCTCAGGAATTCGGGAAAGAAAAAAAAGATCATTAACAAGTAATTTGTCTCTCTGCTAATTTTTTTTTATTAAGGAGAGATTTAAAAATAATCAGTTTATTATGATTTTACAACTTATCTGGCTGGTAACGGGATTCGCATTATTAATAAAAAGTGCAGACTGGCTGGTTGACGGAGCATCGGCGCTGGCAAAAAAATATAACGTCTCTGATCTGGCGATAGGCCTGACAATAGTATCTTTCGGTACCTCAGCACCCGAGTTGGTTGTGAATACAATAGCATCATATCACAGTCATCATGATTTGGTTTTCGGGAACGTTATAGGAAGTAATAATCTTAATCTTTTTGTTGTCCTGGGAGTTGCCGGTATAATTACACCATTAATGGTACAGTCAGGTACTGTCTGGAGAGAGATCCCAATTTCTTTTTTCGCAATAGTATTTCTGTTTTTTATTGCCAACGACTATCTTTTTTCAAATCAACCGGCAGTTTCCAGGACAGACGGTATCTTATTACTGGTCATGTTCGTAGCATTCCTTTACTATGTCTACCGGCAGATGAAAACAGATCCGGCAGGACAAATAATAAACCCAAAGCGATCTTCTCTGCTTCTGATTATTATATTAATAGTTGCAGGACTTGCAGGATTGGTCATTGGAGGAAGACTGGTAATAAACAATGCTGTCAAACTGGCCTCATCATTAGGAGTCAGTGAAAAAATAATCGGACTTACGATCGTTGCTATCGGCACCTCATTGCCTGAAATGGCCACATCTGTGATAGCAGCCCTTAAAAAAAACAACGATATAGCAGTAGGAAACATAATAGGATCTAATATTTTCAATATATTTTTCATATTGGGAGTAAGTGCTTTAGTCAGGCCTGTTGAATATCACACAAGCTTTAATATCGATTTTTATCTTCTCGCTGCAGGGACAATCATTCTTTTTCTGGCAATGTTTACAGGGAAGAAAAAGAGACTGGACAGGTGGGAAGCAGCATTTTTATTGTTGATATATATTGTTTATACAACCTATTTGATTAATAATGAAATAAATCTTCCTGTTTAACCATTTTTCTGTCATAATTCATTCTTTTATTGATTTACATTAATTATTTTTAGAAAATGGTAAAATCTTATTTATTAACAATAAATAAATACATTATGGGAGAAGAAAAAGATAAGAGCGCAGAAAAGAAAAAGGAGAGTATTCTGGACAGAGCTAAAGAATGGGCTGATAAGGCCGAAGACTTTATTGAAGACACTTCAGAAAAGATCAAAAAAAGTGATGCCTTTAAAAAAGCTGAAGATTTTTTAGATCACGCTGAAGATTACATCGAGAATAAAGTAGATGAATTTGAACAAAGCGGCATGAAAGATAAACTCAAAGAATTTGCTGACAAAATGGAAGATAAAGCTGAAGGGTTTCTGGAAAAGGCCGGCACTAAAGGAAAATTACTCGCTGACAGAGCAAATGACCTTATTGATAAATATAAGGAAAAAATTAGGGACAAAAATAAACCTGAAGGAAACTCCAAAAACGAACTAAACACCTAAATCCTGCGAAAAAACAGGCTCCGCAATCACAAAGTGTGATTAACCAGATACTGGATCGTAATAATGACGGGAATGTAATGGACGATATTGCTGAAATGGGTATGAATTTTCCGGGAAGAATGGTGAAAAAGGTAATTGCTTGAAAATAATTAAAAAAAGAGTTGTTAAGGTTTGCTATTCTAAAAGTAATTTCAGAATTTAGCTCTATATTAAAAAAAGCTATTTCAGAAATCTTAATGATAGTGAACTCACAGACAATTATTGTTTGAGCTATAAAAATTATTATAAACTTAGTTTTTCATTAAAATTTTTCACTTATGAACAAAGCACAATTAATTGACGCAATCGCTGCAGGTTCAGGCCTGACCAAAGCAGATGCAAAAAAAGCATTGAATGCTCTTATAAGCACAACCACAAATGCTCTTAAAGGGGGCGACAGAGTAGCCCTTATAGGGTTTGGCACTTTTTCGGTAAGCAAACGTAACTCACGTACAGGCAGAAACCCGCAGACAGGAAAAGAGATAAAAATTCCTGCCAAGAAAGTAGTTAAATTTAAAGCAGGGGCTGATTTGGCTGATGCCGTTTCATAGCTGAATTTGAAACCATTTCATTAAAGAGACTGTTTTATTAGGTTGCTGACTGATAATGACTGCTGCCCATGATAATCATCAGGAGGGGCTTTCAGTGATTGTTTTAACAACACGACAGAGAAAAAATCTCAATTGCAGCATATCAGATTATTTAACTAATAATCCAGTCTCTTTTATTTAAAATAATAAGTTATCAGATCTTTTAATATGTTTAGAAATTTTAATTTATTCCAAAATTTTTTCCAAAATAAGGATCAAATAATTTTACGAGACTATCTTGCACTCGAACGTACTAAGCTGGCAAATGAACGTACCCTGCTTGCATATTCAAGAACCTCTCTCTATATGCTATTGGGAGGCATAGCGTTCCTTCAGTTGGAAGATTTTAAAAGTATCATCTGGATAGGTTATCTGGCAATTGGATTGAGCATAGTATTAATTATTGTTGGTATTTACAGATATTTTCTGATAAAATACAGATTGACCAATTATTACATAAATAATACTGAATCGAGTGAGTAAAATATTTATAACATCACTATTAATCGTTTTCCTGTTTCCTGTTTATTTTCATAAAAACCGTGATAATGTTGAAAAAGCGCAGGCTGCTTTTATTTATAACCCTAAGCAAGGTATTAATAAATTCATTGCTGTCAGCGATGCCATTGCAATGCCTCTTGCCATAGGTGCAGGAACACTCCTTGCAGCGTCGGTCATTCTTGTTGACAACGGTTTCCTGAAATGGCTGATGTCCATTGTAATCGGCGGCGGAACTGGATCAATAATTCACGGCATAAATCCGTTGATCTAAAAAAAATTTTTACTTCTTAAGAATCTTTTTAAGGATAACCTCTTTATCAATTTTTTTAGTACAGAAAAACCAATCGTAACAGTGCATCTCATCCTTACTCTCCATTCTTTCCTTTGCAACGCCACATGATCCGGCTGTTGGCACTATTACTTCATCACCCGGCCGCCAGTCAGCAGGCGTTGCTATATTAAACTCATCGGCTGCCTGCAGCGCTATCACCACGCGGTAAAGCTCGTCAAAGTTCCGGCCAAGACTTAACGGATAATAGATTATGGTCCTTATAATTCCTTTCGGGTCAATTACAAATACTGCACGTACTGCTTTTGTATTACTTTCACCCGGCATCATCATGCCATATTTCTTTGCAACATCCATTGTAATGTCTTCGATAAGGGGAAATGTTACTTCAACATCCTTCATCCCTTTGTATTCAATCTTTTCCTTGATGGTCCTCAACCATGCAATATGGCTGTACAAACCATCAACCGAAAGCCCTACAAGTTTACAGTTGGCATTGTTGAACTGCTCTTCCATTGTTGCAAAAGTCATAAACTCAGAAGTGCAAACTGGTGTAAAATCAGCCGGATGGCTGAAAAGAATAACCCAGCTCCCCTTATAATCGCCCGGAAAATTAATTTCTCCCTGTGTTGTTACTGCCTTAAATTCAGGCGCCTTTTCACCTATCCTCGGCATTGAAAATTCCTGTTCTTCCATAATTATAAATTTTAAACGGTTTTATAATCTCATTTTTTTCCACTCTTCTTTCATCCTGTTCAGATCGCCAAGCCAGGCTTCAATATCATCCTCATGCTCCAGTTCCTCATTAAGTATCTGAACTGCTATCTGATGAGTTGAATGGTCTTTACCTGCTGTATAATCTGCAATTTCCTGATACCTTTTTATCGCACACCTCTCCCCTTTCAGGTTCTGCTCAAGGATCGCCTCGATGTAAGGATCTGATGGTTCATCATATGCACAACGCGATAATTTAGTCCATTCTGAAGGATTAATTACAGGTGTTCCACCTAACTGTATAATCCTGTCAACCACTAAAACAGCATGATTTAATTCCTCGTCGGCATGCAATAACAGCTCAGGTTCAACCTCGCTCCTCATCGGACCTTCCATTAATCTGGCACCAATCCAGTATTGATAATAAGCAAGCCACTCCTCAGAAAGAGCAGCATTCAACATTTCCAATAGTTTTTCTACATCAACGGATGCAACCTTTATAGCTTCTTTTCCCATAATTATTAATTTTTAAGCAATAAAGATAAAAATTTTTCTGATTTTTATAGCTGAATTTCTTTTATTTGTGGATAAAACTTCGACATAATATTAACCTAATGTTTATATCAGTTGATTGTAAGAAACTAAAAAAGATAAGTTTCTCAGCTTTTTTATGAAAAGAGCATGATTGTAAAATCGATACACAAGAAAATTTTTAACAGATGAAACGAACTGAAATACTTGCTACAATAGGCCCGGCCACCTTAGATATTATTGATAAGCTATATGATAACGGAATGAATGGCATCCGCATTAACAGTTCCCATGGAAGCCATGATTTTCACAAAACCGTTATTGAACGATCCCGCAAGGCTAATCCCGGCGGGTATATTATATATGATATAAAAGGGCCTAAGATCAGGCTTGGAGATATCCCTGAGCCTCTTAATGTTAAGGCCGGTGATGCTTTGTTATTAAGGACCGACATCCCAAAGAAGAAAGAAACCGGATATCCGGCGATAAACTCCTTTGATGAGGGTATACCGGTAACATATAAAGAACTTGATCAGTATATAAAACCAGGTCACAGATTATTTATTGATGATGCTTATGTCGGCCTTAAAGTGAAAAAAGTATCTCCCGGAAAAATTTTTTGCGAAGTGCTTTATGGCGACATAATCAGGTCGAGAAAAGGACTAAACCATCCGGATACTATCATGAATTATCCTTATACGATGCCACATGATCTGCCTAACCTTGATTTTGCAATGGCTAACAAAGTGGATTACATAGCCGACTCATTTACACGAAACAGAGATGATGTAGCCGAGCTACGTCATCAGTTAGAGGGTACAGGGATCAGGATCATATCCAAAATAGAGAATCCGGAAGGGCTCAACAATTTTGATGAGATCATTGAAATAACAGATGCTGTAATGATTGCCCGAGGCGATCTCGGTGTAGAAATAGACCCCTGCAGTTTACCGGAATATCAAAAAGTTATGATAGAAAAATGTAATAAAAAAGGTATTCCTGTTATTACGGCGACACAAATGCTTGAATCAATGATCGAAAATCCAAGACCAAGCAGGGCAGATGTCAGTGATATTGCAAATGCTATTTATGACGGAACAGATGTTATAATGCTTTCAGGCGAAACTTCTGTCGGGAAATATCCTGTTGAATGTGTAAGAATGATGAAGATGATTGCAAAGTATGTTGAAAGCACAGAGAGGTATAAAAGCAAAAAAACATTAATAAACAGCTTAGTTACATCAAATTAATTATAACTATTAACCTATCCGGGTTTTTAATTCCTTTAAATGCATATGAATAATTAAATGCCCGGATATTCATTTATCTTTTTTATTCGCACCGATTATATTTTCGGAACATAAAAAATTTAGTAATATTGAAGCCCGTATTCAATCCTGATCAAAATATTCAACCGCAGAAATGGAAGAAAGAAAAAAAATTGGTTTTGACAATGATAAATATCTCCATAAACAGACATCAGCTATCCTGAAAAGGGTAAAAAGGTTCAATCAAAGGCTGTACCTTGAGTTTGGAGGGAAAATATTATATGATTATCACGCTGCAAGGGTTCTGCCCGGCTTTGATCCTAATGTAAAAATGCGGCTGTTACAACAGCTTAAAGATAAAATAGATGTAATCTTATGCATAAACGCCCGGGATATTGAAAGAAAAAAAGTCAGGGCAGACTTTGGGATAACCTATGATGTTGATACCCTTAAAACCATTGATGATTTTAAAGAGTGGGGCATAACCGTTACGGCTGTCGTTATCACAAGATATGAAAACCAGTCGCCCGCCAAAGCATTTAAAAACAAACTGGAACTCAGGGGAATAAATGTATATCTTCATTATCCCACCAAAGGTTATCCCACTGATATAGATCTTATTGTAAGCGATCAGGGTTATGGAGCCAATGAATATATAGAAATTACAAAGCCTATAGTTATTGTGACCGGACCGGGACCCGGAAGCGGAAAGCTTGGAACCTGCCTGAGCAATATTTATCATGAATACCGGAATGGCCTCAAAGCAGGATATGCCAAATTCGAAACTTTCCCTGTATGGGATCTGCCTGTTGACCATATAGTGAATGTTGCTTACGAGGCTGCAACGGTTGACCTTAATGATAAAGTAATGATAGATGAGCATCATCTTAAAGCTTATAATGAAATCACTGTCAACTATAACCGCGATATAGAGGCGTTTAACCTGCTTAAAAGAATATTTGAAAAGATCACGGGCGGAGAATCTTTATATCTGTCGCCAACAGATATGGGAGTTAATCGCGTAAGTTCAGGCATTGTTGATGACAAACTGATCAGGGAGGCTTCCTATCAGGAGATAATAAGGCGATACTTCAGATCGGCTGTGGAATATGCATTAGGATTAGTTGAAAAAGAAGTTCTTGACCGCATAGTAAATTTAATGGATGAAATCGGAGCCAGGGTTGAAGACAGAAAGGTGGTAATCCCTGCCCGTCAGGCAGCAAAAGATGCAGAGAAATGTGGCAAAGGCAATGCCGGTATATTCTGCGGTGCATCAATCGAATTGCATGACGGAACTGTTATCTCCGGTAAAAATTCACCCCTCATGCATGCTGCATCAAGCCTGATCTTAAATGCTACCAAGCACCTTTCCGGACTCCCTGACAATATGTACCTGTTACCTCAAAGTATAATTGATTCTGTGACACATCTTAAAAAAGACATACTGAAAGGTAAAATGGTAAGTCTTGATGTAGATGAAACCTTAATTGTATTGGGGATCAGCGCCCTTTCAAATCCGGCAGCGCAAATGGCCCTGGAAAACCTAAAATATTTAAGCGGCTGCGAGGTACATCTGACACATATCCCGACTCCGGGAGACGAAGCAGGATTAAGAAAACTTAAAGTTAATCTGACATGTGATCCCGAATATTCAAGTAAAAGTCTTTTTATAAGCAATTAAGCAGGTGAAAAGTCGCCTTTCACCATGAGAGTAACGGAATTTAAACAATTGACTCCATGACTATCGTTAAATAACATTGTCCTCATTAAGCAATGTAAAGCACAAGCAATTCATCCGGATATTTTCCGGGGATTAAAAAAGTAATTTCTATTTTCGCAATCTAAAAATAATGATCATGGTAAAAGAGTATACCAACGAACTTCTAATTGATTTCGGACCAGATGGAAAAAACATGTTACCAGTTGTCACACAGGATTATGAAACCAGGGAAGTTTTAATCCTTTCATTTGTTAACAAAGAAGCATTCGAAGAAACCCGCAGAAGCGGATATGCCACCTACTGGAGCAGGAGCCGCAATGAATTATGGAAAAAAGGACTCACCTCCGGGGATATGCTGCGTATCGAGGAGATAAGGATCAACTGCGAACAGAATTCATTGCTATATCTGGTAACTCCTGAAGGAAAAGGGGCTTGTCATGCAAAAGATGAATCGGGTATGCCATTCAGTTCATGCTATTACAGAAGAATTACCAATACCAACAAGTTAGAAAAAATATAATGGAAAAGGAAAATCTTATCATAGGAATGCCGGCAGGATCACTCGCAAACGCGTCAAGGGGTGGCAACATAATTCAGTTGTTGAAAAATGCAGGATTTGAAACAAGAGGCTATGACTCGGGAGGCCCTACACTATTTAAATCTATAAATTTTTTATTTGGATGGGATGGCAGGCCACAGGAATTCGGATCACAACTGGGCATTCACGAACTTGATGTGGCAATTGCAGGTGCAGACTGGATAACAGAACGTATCCTGGAATTGAAAATGGAATATAATACAAACCTTGATATCGAACAGATACTGCCTCTGAACCGTGGGGAAGTCAGGATTGTGGGAATAGCGCCAACTGAGGCAGCTGATTATATTAATGATGTATTTCTCAACTTATGTAATTCACGCGACCTTATCACTATCGTTTCTGAAATGCCTTACCTGGCGCTGAACTGGGCACAGAACAAATTGAAGCAGCTGGGCAAACTTGATGAATTCGGCCAGTTCAGCGTTCAGAAGTATAAGACACCATCAAAAATAAAAAAAGGTGTAATAATCTATGAAACATGGGGCAAAACTGAATCTAAAGTTAAAAACGGTGGTGCCGACATTGGTGTGGAGATCACTCAGTCGGGAAACGCTCTGCGTAATTACGGATTGAAAATCATTGATGAGATCATGGTTTCCCGTACAGGCATATATATCAATCCGGCCCTGAAAAAAGATCCGGATAAAAAAGATCTTCTAAAGATGTTTCTTCTGAATCTTTATGGAAGTGTAAACGCCGAAAATAAAGTGATAATTCTCTTTAACGTCCCGAATGAGGCCCTGCCTCAGATGAAGGAATATCTGAAAGAGAACCAGCTGTTTGCCGACGAACCTACGATTAACGAAGGACAGACACATGCTCAGCTGAGTATACAGGTTGATACAAAGCAGCACCATCTTCCGCTGGCTAAAATAAGATACGAACTGGCAGTAAGAAGAGCGGTCAATATTGATACAATCCCAATCGATTCCTCGATTTGCAGTATCAATGTTCTGGAATTCTGATAATCACTCAAGAACAGCATTCCAGGGCATAACTGACTTTTCTTTACCATTACGCACCTGGACAAACCCGGCAATATTATTGCCCTTAACGTTACCGCTGTAAAGGTATTGTATGCTGTTTACCGGATTGAAAGCAGTGAAGCTGATCCTTTTACCAGACAGAAAAACGTTATTGACAGGCAATGCAACAGTACCTGAAGAAAGGTTCAGATCAATTTCCTGAAATTGCTGCCGGACATTCATAACGAAGGTATCGTCCCCAACTTTCCACATCCAGTTGCCATCTACCCGGGCAGGTATTATCCACAAATAAACAGAATGATCGCCAATCCGGATATGTTTATCCGGTTTCCATTCATCCATACTGAAATCATGTGAAACGATCTTTGTTCCCGGTTCCTGCTTTTCCAGCAGGAAAGGCCGCAGCTTGATATTTATTGTAGGAAAAAGATACATTGTTATAACATTTGCGCGGCTGAAGTCAGTTTCATAAATATTCTCTTCAATAAAAAGGACCTTCTCAGAGACACCTGCCTTCAGGGCATTTAACTCCGCCTCCCTGATCCGTTTAGGATCCAGCTCTACACCATGCCCAAATGCCCCCCTTTTTGCAGCTGCAATTACAATTCTTCCGTCACCCGACCCCAGGTCAATCACATAATCACCCTCTCCCACATCTGCAACGTCAAGCATCTTTTCAGCAATTGCATAAGGCGTGGGAACATAGGCAACATCAAGCTTCTGTGCTTTTAACGGAGAATAAAATGGTACAACAAATAATAATATCACCATACCCGGAGAAAAGATATCTTTTGTCTTCATCGGCTAAAAATTTAGTCATCTGTAATATACAAAAGATTTACTGTAAATCTAACAGATATTTTTTTACATCCTGTCACTGTTTGTCAATTTTCCTGATAGCAATACTCAAAAAAAAGGAGCAGTATCAAAACTGCCCCCTATACACTAATCCCCACATCATAATATGAATTTATCATCAATACAATTAGTGTTTTTATTCAAAATCAAAACAGTATGGAAATACCTATTTTCCCCCCTGAGAATGCATTTCCACCGCCAAATTCAAGATTTACACCCACACCATCAGTAAAATAGTACCGTCCCCCGATTTGGGCACCAAGGCCCAATCCTGATGTATGTGAACCGGGGTAATCACTTGCTGATTCCCATATATAAAATCCAACATTCAGTCCGGCGTAGAAATCCCAGTTAGCGGGTATATTCAATACGCTGTTAAAATGATAGTTCCCGTTTCCGGAGATCCCTATCACTGAATGATTGTATTTTATACTGTTGATCCTGTCGTGATAACCCCTGTAGGATAGTTCTCCGCCAACTGTAATGTCTTTATGTACGCCAACATCAAGGCCAAGATAGACAGGAACTCCCCATGATGACAATCCCACTCCTGCATTAAACTGGGACTTGCCTGTTGGAACAGGTGACTGGGCCAAAGCCGGCAATGCGGCAATGATCAAAATTATAATCAGATAATTCTTCTTCATAGTTGTTAATTTAAATTGATAAATATATAAATTATATTATTTATTTCCAGGGTCATCCTTCTCAGAATGGCCTGCATGGTATTTGTTATCATTAATTTGCCAGGGGACAATAAAAGACTCGTGAGAAAATGGATAATTAAAAACCTTCAGAGACCATGTTCTGTAAAGATGAACTGATTCATTAGCTGCACCATCTCTTTTATTATCTTTCATAATTAAATAATTTTCGAACACTATACCTGCAGTACAATTCTTATGCAGTTCTCCGAAATTCATCATAAAATATATATAATCAGGCGATTACATTATTTGCATATTTGCTTGTATTTATCAAAATGATAAGACTTTCTCATACCGATAAAAAAAGGTGAGAAATATGAGTTATAAAAATTCTATAGTTCACAGATCATTTTGCGGGTCATTCCTCCGTCTGTAATAATATTGGTACCATTGATAAAATTATTTCCGTCGTCTGTCAGATAAAGGCACGCCCGTGCAATATCATCCGGTTTTCCCACCCTTCCGGAAAAATGCTGTTTGTGGTCAATATCTGCCAGCACCACATTAAAGTCATGCGATGCATAATCACGGGCGATGCACCCTCCGATTCCTTTGCCGGCTCCTTTAACAATTACAACTTTACCTGTTTCCATAATGGATGATTTTTAATAATTATGCCGAAACAGGGAAAATACAAATATTTATTATTATTACTGGTTCAACACACAAGTGTAAGTTTCATTCAGGAAAAAATCCGGATAAACATGATACTTCTTTTAGATTGACTATTCTCTTATGTAAAAAATTTATACCATGATATTTGAAAGGTAAATATATTGTTAAAGTAATCAGATCTTAAAAAATCACAGCACACCTAAAATAAAGGCTGACACTAAAATGACAGCCTTTATGAATTCATATATTCCCTTAAGAAAATTTAATTACTATTCATCTTCACAATCAACAGGGTCAGTAATTCCGACTTCTGTACCATCTCTTTCAACAGTCCAATCGTCAATAATTTCTTCATTGTCGGCTGACCACCATATTTTGATAACAACTTCGTCGCATTCTTCCAGTGTGCCAATCCAGTTATGTACATGCCCGGCAGCAACATCGTAATTAAGTTCGCCAACTAATCCATTATTCACATAAACTTCACTGGTTGTACCCGTAGCACCAGCAGTTAAACCTCCCTGTATTTTCACCTCTCCACGTTCTCCGGCAATGAATAAAAACTCTGCATAACGCTCTGTTTCTCCACATTCAGAAACAACTTCAAGTGTAAATTCATCGTCGCAGCCAACAGGACAAACTTCAAAGAGGGTATAAACTACATTTGCAG
This sequence comes from uncultured Prolixibacteraceae bacterium, assembly GCA_964495655.1. Lineage (GTDB taxonomy): Bacteria > Bacteroidota > Bacteroidia > Bacteroidales > Prolixibacteraceae > JAAYJR01. Next base: position 27,638 of record CAZBWK010000035.1, read on the forward strand.
GGGAAGCATCTGTGCCAAGCCAGACTGGTTGGCCCTGACCTTCAAGTCTGACTGTGTATTCAATTTCATCACATTTTTCCCAACCATCCGGGAATAAATCGTCGAGCAAAAATTCTGCTGTGTATTCTGTAGCAGTTTCCACTATCTCTGTTGTTTCAGGATCATCCATTTCGAAAGTATAAGGAGTTCCGTCGAGTGTGATTATAACCGTATTAAACGGATAGTTATCGCAAGTAGGACCAGTTAGAACTTTTGTACTACCTCCCTCTTGATCGTACTGATAACCAAATACAGTAGACTTGACATAAACCTTATCTCCGTCATTCCATGCTTCAGCAGTGAAGTATTTGTTATTTTTATAATATCCGCTAAATTGAGCAAGTGGTGCCCATTGTCTCACAAAAGAAACGGTTCCCTGCACATACGGATCTGCATCAATACAATTTTCATCACAATCCGGAATATCCGGGAATGTTGGAAGGATGTTATTTTCGCATACTTCCGCCTGTTTTAGATTAATACCATCTTCAGCATTCACAGAAATCTCATCTTTCTGGCATGACCAGAAAATAGCACCGGCTACCATCAGTGCCAGTGCGCTAATAAAAAATAATTTTCTTTTCATTTTTTGAAACATTAAGTTATTTAAATATATAAAATGTATTTTTATCTCTCCAAAAGAAAATACAAGTTACACAAATAACTGAATTACAGTCAATAGCTGCGTGTCCCATTTTGAAAAAAATTCAGAGTGCTCTTAATACCTCCAAAAGAAATGTACCTTAAATTTTTTCCTAATCAAAACCCCCTTTATAATTTATCCTTTCTCTTGTTAAATCAGGGTTTTAACAACTCTGTAACACATAAATTTGTATTCACATTCTCAGAATGAAGATCCTTAAATTAGATTTTTAGAAATTCAGGCATAAAATTTGTTTGGAAAATAATCTCAATTTACCCTCTTCAAAAACATCTGAATTTGCACAAAGTTTATTATTACAGTGACAAATTTTTATAAAACTAAATCAAGACACTTTAACCAAAAATCATTGTAATGCTTCCAGTAAACAAAGTTCAATCCCCAATGCGGGGCCGGATCCGAAGTATATGCCAGGACTTTACCCTCTCCAAACTGTCGTATTGCCAATAATGGGTCTCCTGTCTCTTTTATACGAATTAACATCTTACCTTCCGGAACAGGAAGCGTCTGGTTATAACCAAGAATTGGGGGGATATCTTCAAGGCCCTCTTCAAATTGAGATTTTCCCTCTTCTGTAACTTCCGGGAAAAATCCCTCAGTACTTTCCACTAAATCTTCGTGATCAAGACATTTAACAGGTAATAATTCACGCAACGGCGTTCGCCCCCAGCCTCCTTTTCCCATTTCCCCGGTAAAAGAATACCATCCGCCAAGCATCATAAGTCCTTTACCCGACTTAACAGCTTCGAGTGTTAACCTCACTCTGTCAGGATAAGTAATGATCCTTTTCCCAAATTCCTCTTTATTGAAAAAATCCGGATTGAGCTGGAAAAGTTTCCCCTCAACATCGCTGAATACAAGCACATCATATTCATTTAAAATCTGTTCATACTTCCCGGGAGGAAGCTTATAAAAATCCCATGATGCAACAGAGTCAACCTGATGCATTCCGGTTGATTCAAGTGCATTTTTCAGCCAGGTACCATAATTAAAAATTTCTAACCCTTTCTGAGCATTCTGAAACGGAGATTCAGCAAAAGAGGGGCCATTAAGTACAGCCCAGTCTCCTACATAATAAATTTTAGCCATATATGTTACAATTTTAGTTTGTACAGACAAACTTATTAAAAATTCGGCCAAATAAACAGAGCACTATGTCCGGTGTAATATGACTCTCAATAAATTACTTGTTATTCCGGGATTCTTCAATTAGATTTGAAGTCAAAAAACTACTTAAATTAATTGAAGGAACAGACCATGAGAATTTATATACCTGGCGAAACCACCTACGATATAATATTTAAAGACAACAAACCCATTGAGGCAAAGGTTGGCGGTTCTCAGTTGAACACTGCTGTTTCGCTTGGCAGGATGCAATTACCTGTATCATTTATTTCACAATTTGGAAGTGATGTTGTTGGAGATATTTGTGCATCATTTATCAAAGAAAACGGAATAGATGATTCATTTATAAAAAGAAACAGGGGAACATCGAGAGTGGCACTGGCATTTCTGAATGAAAATAATGATGCTACTTATAACTTTTTCAAAGCTGAGAATTCCGGCCCGTTTATTTTTCCGGATGTGAAAGAAAATGATATCATTTTGTTTGGTTCCTCTTTTGCAATGCGAACTGATATCCGGGAAGAGTTATCAGGTTTTTTAAGAGATGCCAAAGCAAAAAATGCCATAATTGTCTATGATCCAAATATCAGAAGTGGAGAAATCTCGGGCGACCAAAAAAAATTGAAGATCATAATTGAAAATTTTCAATTATCCACCATTGTAAAAGGTTCTGACGACGATTTTGTTAACATATTTGGATTCACCAATTCGGATGAGGTATGGGCTGAGATCAGTAAATCAGATGTAAAATGTCTGTTTTATACCGCCAATAAAAATGGCGTAAAAGTTCATTGGGAGAATAAAAGTTTGTTTTTTACCGTACCGTTAATTCAACCAGTTAGTACAATTGGTGCCGGCGACAATTTTAATGCCGGACTGATATACTCGGTTTTCACCAAAGGAATTGAAAGGAATAAATTACCACTTTTAACGGAAGAAGACTGGAGTCATATAGTAAAAGTTTCTACCCGTTTTGCACAAGAAGTTTGTCTGAGTTATGATAATTATATATCTCCTGGTTTTGCTGAAGAACTAAACCGGAAAAAAAAAGAGACCTGAACTGCTGCAAAATGCTATCAATATGTTTCCTTAAATTTTGTGGAATTCTGTCAAAACCGTACGGAAGTATCTTCATTCTTATATATTTTAGTCAGACAATAACAACATTTAATAAACAATCTCAATCATGAACAAAACCGAACAGTTTCATTATTTAGATAAACAATGGTAATGATTGGCGTTTATCCCGGTAGGCATAAAAGTAAAGCCCGGACAATAAAATGGAAATTTCTGGAGGGAGGTTATTGATTTGTACAGGAATTAATTTTTTACTAATAAACTGGTGGTTTTAGATTTCCCTGAGCTCCACAGCTTTGTTATAATTGTTTAGCACTATTTGAAACTGAAAGAGTCAATTCCTCCAGTGCTGAAACAATCTTCTTAATTGCATTGGTTATCGTTGAAGCCGGAACATCTCTTTTTGCATTTGTTTTAATGCTTTTGTAAAGATTTTCAATAGTTCTGTTATAGAACTGTTCAAGTTCATTGTGCCATTCTATTGCTGGCATCTCAGCCCCCTGGTCCGGCTTATATTTTTTTAACTCAGCGATTTTCCCTAAAGTAAATTCCTGAAGTTGTTTCAGTATTTCATGGGCAGTGGCATCTTCACTTTCATCAATTTGGCGGATGTTCGGAACCACATCCTTGATGTTTTTTGCTGCAGTAATCATAACCCTGGTCTTAACCATATAGGAAGCAAGCAGATTTGCTTCCTCCTCAGTGAGGTTTTGCTCCTGGATCAGCATATAAAAATCAGTGATCTCGTCTTCAATCCGCTTTAACTGGTTATATTTCTCAAGTGGATTTATTTCAATTTTTACAATGGATCCCAGAAAGCTGCTTTTTTGCTTACCATCATTTCTTATTCTTAAACATGACAAAATAAATTTGCTTGTGAGTTCAAAAACATATTCTAATTCCTTGTTCAGTGCCTTGATAGCTACATCGGGTACATCGGGAATAGCGTTCCTGATGTACTTACACTCCCCTTTCGGTTCAGATTTTTGGAAACATTTATTCAGCAAAGCTGTGAAGGGAGTAAGAAAGGGGTAAAATATTACGATCCCTATAACATTGATCAGGGTGTTCAAAAAAACAAGCTCCATCAAAGGTTTACTGATATTGAAATAATTGATAGTTAAAACAATCAACTGGTCAATAAGAAGGAAGGTGATCAGGCCGGCAACTGTTTTAAAAATAATATTGGCCAGCGATAAGCGCTTTTTATCTGCCGAACCTTTCAATGAGCCAAGGATTAATGTTGAAGTGGTTCCAATGCTTGAACCTATAATCATGGCAACTGATTGGTGCAAATCAATAATTCCGGCATTCAGGGCGCTGAGCACAATCACAATCATAGCCGAACTTGACTGAATCAATGCAGTTACTACCAGCCCGATAAGCAGGAAAACCCACAGGCCCAGGTTGACATACTGTGTAAGGTCTATATGGGCCGCAACTTCTTCGATGGCAAGTTTCATGTAATCGAGTCCAAGAAACAACAGGCCAAAACCCATAAGAAAAGTACCCAGGTTCTTCAGGAATGGCCTTTTATCGAAAAGCAGATAGCTGAATATCCCCATGGCAAGCAAGGGGTAAGAAAGTTCGGCCACATTCAGTTTAAAACCAAGCGTAGCAACAATCCATGCCGTAACAGTAGTTCCAAGGTTCGCCCCCAAAACAACACCCAGGGAATGATTAAGGCTGAGAATGCCTCCTCCCAGAAAAGCCAGTGCCAAAAGGGTCACTAATGAACTGCTTTGAAGCACGGCCGTTACAAATGTACCGGTAAGAATGCCTTTCCAACTTCTGTTTGTGAAACGTTGCAAAAACCGTTTAAACGATTTGCCGGCCAGTCCCTTAAGTCCGTTCTCGAGATGATACATCCCGAAAAGGAAAACTCCAAGCCCTGCTATAAATAACCAAAAATCGAGATCAATACTTTTCATAAAAACTTCCTGTCATTCAGTTAGATACTTCTATTAATAAAAAGGTATAAAGTTTAACATGTGAGCAACAGCCGCTGAATGATCTGCAAACTGCAGGAGTATTCACTAAAGCTGTTTAAATTATATCAGCCCTTGTTTTCAGAACTTCCCCAACCTGGTCTTTAAGGGATTCCCGGGATAAGGAAGCTGTCTGGTTCACTTATCTCCTGTGATATCTTTTCAAACAATGATAACAGCCGTCAAAACCATCATATAAGGCTTTTTGAAGAGAGCCATAGTACATTCTGTTTTCAAGAGATATATTATCTGCCCAACTGCAAGATATACTGTGAACCTCCCTGCTTCGGGGATTCATATTTGCTACATACAACTTATCTATATCAATTAAAGTGTTGTCAGAACCGGTATTGATCTTATCATAATGCTTAAAATAGAGATCATCATCATTAGTATCGTTATCAAGCATCAGTGCATGCAAAACACCCCTTATATTTGGTGATCTTCCATCATTTAAATCCCAATAAGTTAAACCTTCAGGCTCTTCATATTTCGCCCATCCCGGATGAAATTCATAGTTAAAAGAGCCAGAGCCGCTGGATGAACGAGCCACACGGATACCTGCAGCAAGATCAAATACAGAAATTCCGCCATCTTTTTCGTTAAAATCTTCGCAGTAACCATTCATAATATAAAGATTATTGCTGTTATCAAATGTTCCGCCCTGCATGTGCTTAAGGACAACCGGATTGCCTTCCTGAGTCTTAAGCACAACTGTTTTAACCTGAACAAGTGTTAATATATGTTGATTCCTCAATTTATCCATATCAATGGAAAAACCAATAAGAGGTGAAAATTTATATTCAAACCGGCTCCCTAAATTTCTATCAGTTGTATATAAACACCCGTCGTTTGGATTTACTGCACACCATCCTAATCCGGCGAACATACTCATTTTAGTATGAGTTATATAGCTCAGGTCTGCAGCATTAAAAACAGCAATACATGGCTCACTGCTACCGGTAAGAGGTATAAACAAAAAACCTCCGTAATGGGAAAAATCACCATAATGGTTGTATCCTGCTGAACTAAGTGACTGCGGAATCCCTTTCTTTATTATACCTTTTGACAAATCAGATTTTGTGACTTTTTTATGTAAATCATGAGATACCGGAAATTTCCAAAGCGTTTTTGTTTGTGTAAAAAACCAATTGTCATTATCGTGGGTGACTCCCTGTATTTCATCGCTCCAACCGTTTTCCCTGTCTCTCGGATAATTGCCAAGATAATTAAAGACCAAAGTCGGCAAAGAGCTTTTTTGAGGTATTGCTGCTCCGGCTTTTTCAATGTCAGCTTTGTAATGTTTGAAATAGAGATCATCAGCACCTGTCCCCACATTGTCAATCATTACAAGATGAAGTTGTCCAGAAATATTGGGAGAAAGGTTATTATCCAGATCCCAAATTGTAATACCTTCCAATTCCTCAGCCGTATATCCGGCCATAGTTGGCTTGTAATCAACATTTATTTTATCTGATTTCTTTCCTGTTTCACTATCGATAACATAAATGCCATTGCTGCTGTTGTGAGCATCAGAAACAAGATAAAGATAATTACTCTGTTTAGAAAAAACACCTCCCTGAACACGACCCAGACTAAGCAGACTGCCATTTTCATTATACAGGTAAAATTTCTTCACCAGGGTCAGGATAAGATCACCGTTATCCATAATTTCATAATGAAAGGCGCTCAGGTAATCTACATTGTCAAAAACAGAAGTATAAATAAGCCCGTCCCGGGGATTTACTGCACACCAGGGTGCATTTTTTGCATTTATCCATCCGGCTCCGATAAAGGACAAATCACTTGCATTATACAGGGCAATAATAGCATAAGGCCGGCCTTCAACCGGCACAAACAATTTTCCCTCATAATAATCCAGATCACCGAAATGATCATAACCTTGTAAATTCAAAGGTACTTTCAATATTCCTTTTTGTGGATTTGCACTTGTAATTTTAGCATTGAGATTGTGAGATACCGGAAACTTCCAAAGGGTATCCTTTTGACTGAAATACCAGTTAACCCCATCATTTGTTACTCCCTGCAATTCATCACTCCACCCGTTTTCACGATCATTTGGATAATTATTGATATATGAGAACATAATAAAGCATTTAAAATTAGATTTTATAAGAATAGGTTTTATACTAAGAAATAACCCGGTTAAATATGTTTTTTAACTTTTGTTACATCTAAACATAATAATAGACAAAAAAATCAATTGAGTGTCTCCTGTTACCCGTTAAATTTTTCTTTCTGCAATTTACGGATTAAAATTTAATAATTACAACAATGATAATCGACAAATCCTATGATTGGTGTCATGTCAACTGTGGTATTACAGATAGAGCCGAGTCAATTTGATCCGAGCATCAGCTGTGGTAAATTGCCAATGAATCTTTTTATCCATATTATTTCTGTCAATTTTCCATGACCCTGCTTCATGTCTGACAGTTTCCATATTACCAATCCTACTTCCCTGGCATTTATTTTTTTAAAAATTAAACTCTGTTTCCGCCATATTAAGTCAACATAGAAACCTATTGGACTAATTCAAAAAACAACCAGAATGATTATATAACTGAGCGATATTTTATATATTTAAATAATTAATTATATTAAACAGTTTCTGTATGATTTTTAAACCGGGCTTATTTATCTCTTTGTTTTTTCTTCTATTTCCTTCTCTTTTATTTGGTCAGGAAAAACCAGAAGTTCATATTGGCGGCGCACTGCGGTTCAATTATAATCTTTCAACCTGGAAAGAAGGACAGAAAATCCGTGGAGGTGACTTCGGATACGACATGTTCCGAATCAATTCCATTGCTTCATACAAAGGCGTAAAACTGAATGCAGAATACCGGTTATATTCCGAAAGTTTCGGCGGCGGCATGTTAAAGCAGGGCTGGG
>CAZBWK010000036.1:0-35380 GCA_964495655.1 uncultured Prolixibacteraceae bacterium
GAAAATTCCAAACAGGCCGGCAGCGGTTAATTTGGCAAAATCGATGGTCTGCTTTTCCTGGTAGGAGTACAGGCCTTGTATGGTTAATTGTATTGGTATCATTGTTATTGTTTTTTTCCGCAGTTGTTACACCGGTCTACACAGATTATTTTTTCACTGTGCTATCTGTGGTTAATCTTTATTCCTCTTCTGCCATGATTTCGGAAAATAAATTCATTAAATCTTCATTGGGTTCCTGTCCTTTTTCGTGCCTGAAATAATTACGAAAAAGTTTTTCCATACTTTGGTTCAGGTCGATTTTTTTTTGTTTACTGCCTGCCAGACTTGCCACATCGGTGACTTCCGGTATGATTGCAACAATTCCGGGGTGGACAGCATTAAGTTTTCTTCTCTCTATGGCGGTCAGGAACGTTTCGGTAACCAGTGTGAGTTCAACCAGCGAGTCTTTATTTTCGGTCAGCCACTGTATTGCCTCTTCCAGTCCTTCGGCACGTTTTCTTAATAATCGTTTTCCTCTGGTCAGTTCCACCTCTTCTGTTTCGGCAGATTCACCCGGTTCAATCTTAGCAATTAAAACATATTTTTTTTGACTGGCTCCGGCAAAGCTGTACGACAGGGGACTGCCGGCATAATAAACAGGACAGGGTTTTTGATCAACACAATGCATCCGGTGCAGGTGTCCCAACGCTGTGTATTGTATTTGTTTTGGTATATTTTCGGTGTGCACTGCCTGCGCTCCGCCCACGTGCAGGATGGGTTTTTCGTCTTCAGGCTCTTCCGGCAGCACCCCTCCTTTTTTTACCATAAACAGATGTGATACCAGTATATTCACTCCTTTTTCATCGCAAAACCGGTTAGCCAGTCTTTGCCAATTCTCCTGCAGGACTATTCGCAACTCCTCTTCGCTGTTTTCCTGTCCAAGGAATGTTTTAAGCCTGTATTCATTGGCATAAGGAGTCAGCAAAACCCGGAGTGGGATACTTTTCCCCGGAAGCTTCAACTCCAGGAAACCCTCATTGCTTTGCAGCACTTTCAGTCCGGAATCCAGTTCAAACGGGGTGACAACTGAATCAGGATAGCCGGCAAAAATAATACCGCACTCCCGGGCCAGCGGATCGGGCGCTTCAATGCGGTCGGGCGAGTCGTGATTGCCGGCAATGGCTATCACCGGACGCTGTCCGTCGGCAGCCAAGCGTTTTAAGGATTTGTAAAAAAGGTCAACCGCTTCGGCAGGAGGATTAAATGTATCGAACAAATCACCGGCAACCAGCACGGCATCTACCTGTCCCCGTTCAGCAATTTCGCAAATTTCCTGCAAAACCGCGTGCTGTTCTTCCATTCGTGAAAAATCATCGAGCCGTTTACCAAGGTGCCAGTCGGAGGTGTGGAGTAGTTTCATGGATTTTATTACTTGAAAACAATATTATTTAAAATATTTAACAATCTTATTAACTCCTTTTAAAATATGCATTTATTACACAAAATTAAAATCTTTAAGGGCATTTCAGCCTTATTTGCTGGTTAAATATCAAAACCAGTTTTATTATATTTTTTCAGATAGTTCCATATGATAAAAATCAAATATTGTCAAAGGTATCATACAGCTTATCCCGCTTTCAGTCGGGGGAACCTGTATATGTTTTGATCATATCCTTATATACCTTCGCACTGATGTGCTGCGGCATACAGGGGTGATATTACAATTATGCCCGTTTCAGATAAACTTTTTTATACTTTGTGTGTTACAACTAATGATGAAAAGAGTTTTTTCCATATTAATGGCTGTTACTTTGCTGGCAAGCTACATCAGCCTGACAATAGGTACTCATTATTGTGGCGGAGAGGTAGTTGAGTCAAAGTTAATATATGGTGGAACCCACTTAAGCTGTAGTATGCCGGATATGGTGGAATCGTGTGATCACTCTGAAAAACCGGACTATAATGACGTTCGTTTCGATAAGGCTCCATGCTGTGAAAATGAATACCAGACAGTTCAGGTTACAGACGAGTTTGTACAAGACACTGCTCCGCTTTCTTTTAATATTTATTTTGTGGCAAAGCTTATTTATACATCATTAAGTCCGGATCTGTTTTCAAAACCGGTCCGTCCGATCTATACCGAATATTTTCCACCACCTTCTGATAAAAACATACAGGCTCTTTTTCAAACTTTCCTTTTATGATTTTTAATGATGAATTGATCCATACTATCCCTGCAGTGTGGTTAATGGCGCTTTGCGCCCCTCGCAATTATCATTATTCATTTAAAGTCATTCATTATGCTCAACAAGATCATTAAGTATTTTCTGGAGAATAAATTAGTAACTCTGATTGTTCTCACCGGTCTGGTAACATGGGGTATTGTTACCGCCCCGTTTGGGTGGGAAATTGGCGGTTTGCCATCTGACCCTGTTCCGGTTGATGCCATTCCCGATATAGGTGAAAACCAGCAAATCGTTTTTACTCCCTGGAACGGAAGGTCGCCACAGGATATTGAAGACCAGATATCATATCCTTTAACAACATATCTTCTGGGTATTCCCGGCGTGAAAACCATTCGCAGTACCTCTCTGTTTGGGTTTTCAAGCATCTATGTCATTTTCGATGAAGATGTTGAGTTTTACTGGTCACGCTCCCGTATTCTTGAAAAGCTTGGTTCGCTGCCATCGGGACTTTTACCTGACGGTGTCCGGCCAACATTAGGTCCTGATGCAACTGCACTCGGACAAATTTTCTGGTATACAATTGAAGGAAGGGATAAAGACGGTAATCCTACGGGCGGATGGGATTTGCATGAAATACGAACTGTTCAGGATTTTTATGTGAAATACGGATTAAATGCTACTGAGGGGGTTGCCGAAGTGGCATCCGTTGGCGGCTTTGTCCGGGAATATCAGATTGATGTAAATCCTGATGCCTTAAAAGCATATAATATCTCTTTACATAAGGTCATGCAGGCTGTTCAGAACTCCAACCGCGATGCAGGTGCCAAAACCATAGAGATCAATCAGGCTGAATACTTTGTCAGAGGTTTAGGCTATGTAAAAAAAGCTGAAGATATTGAGAAAGCAGTAGTAGAGGTGCAGGATAACGTACCGGTCCGCATCAGTGATATTGCTGTAGTGTCAGTTGGCCCGGCTTCCAGGAGGGGCGTTCTTGATAAAGACGGAGCCGAGGTCGCAGGAGGTGTTGTTGTAGCACGCTACGGGGCAAATCCATTGCAGGTAATTAACAATGTAAAAGAAAAAATAGAGGAGATTTCACCAGGGCTGCCAAAAAAAACATTATCAAATGGCGTAGAAAGCCAATTGACCATTGTACCCTTTTACGACCGTTCTGAGTTGATATATGAGACGCTTGGTACCCTGGAAGAAGCTTTGTCTCTTCAGGTTCTCATAACAATTTTGGTAATTGTTGTCATGATTTACAACCTGAGAGCCTCTGTGCTCATATCAGGTCTCTTACCAATTGCTGTATTGATGGTTTTCATTGCCATGCGTTATTTTGGTGTGGATGCTAATATTGTGGCTCTCTCCGGTATTGCCATTGCAATTGGGACAATGGTGGACCTGGGAATTATTTTGTCGGAGAACATTGTAAAACACCTTGATGAAGCTCCTCCCGGTCAAAAGCTGATCACTACCATTTATAATGGCTCGGCGGAGGTAAGCTCAGCTATTCTTACTGCAGTTTCTACCACTATTGTTAGTTTCATCCCTGTATTTACCCTCCAGGCAGCTGAAGGTAAATTATTTGGACCTCTCGCATTTACCAAAACTTTTGCTTTAGTGGCAGCATTGTTTGTTGCATTGTTCATCCTGCCTGCCATGGCACATTGGTTTTTTGGTTTTAAAGTTAAAAATCCACGCCATAAAATTTGGGCCGGTATATTTATTGTGTTGGCAGGGACTGTTGGATTGTTCATTGGCACTGTATGGGCAGGTGTCTTGTTAATATTATTTGGTTTGAATTCACTGGTCAAACCATATTATAAGAACAGAAAACTGATTGATCGTCCTTTTATCCGGAAAATATTCCAAAATATTGAACTTATTATAATTGTTTCAGGTGTAATATGGCTTTTAGCCAAATATTGGTTGCCATTGGGAGCCGGCAGAAGTGTACTGCTGAACTTTATTTTTGTCACCCTCCTGGTTGGGTTAATTTTAGGAGCGTTCGGATTATTGCAGCATTCCTATAAAAAAATATTGCTCTGGTCTTTAAATAACAAAGTGAAGTTTTTATTGATCCCGGCTTTTTTGATGCTTTTGGCATTAAATATCTGGCTTGGCTTTTCAACTGTTTTCGGGTTTTTAGCCAAAGGTGCAGACAGAGTTGGATGGAATATACGGACAACATCTGTCTGGTCCGGACTGGCTCATGCATTGCCAGGAACAGGTAAGGAATTTATGCCTGCCCTGGATGAAGGAAGCTTTTTGCTCATGCCCACCTCTATGCCTCATTCCGGAGTTGAATATAACAGGAAAGTGATGGGTCAGCTTGATATGTTGGTAAAAAACATTCCTGAAGTGGAACTGGCAGTCGGCAAGGCCGGCAGGGTTGAATCCGCACTCGATCCTGCACCGGTTTCCATGTTCGAGAATGTCATTAACTATAAACCGGAATATGTACTCAACGAAAAAGGACATCGCAAAAGGTTCAGGACTGACAAAGATGACCGGTTTATTTTGAAAAATGGTGATGCATTTACTAACCGGGAATTACTGATAAAAGGAATTTCTCCTGAATACCTTATCCCGGATAAGAATGGAAGTTATTTCAGAAACTGGAGAGAACACATTAAATCAGCTGATGATATCTGGAAAGAGATAGTTTCAGTGACAAAAATACCGGGAATTACATCTGCTCCGAAACTTCAGCCAATTGAAACCCGGTTGGTTATGTTGCAGACAGGAATGAGGGCACCTATGGGAATTAAAGTTTTTGGCCCTGACCTGTCAACAATCGAACAATTTGGCCTGAAACTTGAAAGTATTCTGAAAGAGGTACCATCAGTTAAAGCAGAAGCAGCCTTTGCCGACCGCATTGTTGGAAAACCCTACATTCACCTTAATATTAACCGAGACGAAATCTCACGCTTTGGATTAAACATTGAGGATGTGCAGCAATCGATCGAAACGGCTATAGGAGGCATGAAAATATCATCCACAATCCAGGGGCGTGAACGTTACCCTGTAAGAGTCCGTTACCCGAGAGAATTACGGGACGATCCCGAATCTTTAGGGAATATTTTAATCCACACACCTACAGGAGCTCAAATCCCGTTAAAACAGTTGGTCGATATTGAATATGTACGGGGCCCGCAGGCTATAAAAAGCGAAAATACCTTTTTGGTTGGCTATGTGCTTTTTGATAAACGGGACGGATATGCAGAAACTGATGTTGTGAATGATGCCAGTGATATGATTCAATATAAAATCGATTCAGGGGAACTGATAGTTCCTTCAGGTGTGAGTTATAAATTTTCAGGAAGTTATGAAAATCAGGTGCGTGCAGAAAAGCGGTTAAGTATTATTGTCCCCCTTGTGTTCCTGATCATTTTTTTGATACTCTATTTCCAGTTCAGATCTGTAACTACCTCACTGATGATCTTTACAGGCGTAGCCATGGCATTTAGCGGAGGTTTTATTATGCTTTGGTTATACGGACAGAGTTGGTTTGCTGATTTTGTTGTTTTCGGAACTAACATACGTGACCTCTTTCAAATGGATAAAGTGAACCTGAGTGTTGCTGTATGGGTCGGGTTTATTGCACTGTTCGGACTTGCGACTGATGATGGTGTTCTGATGGGTACCTATCTCGATCAGAGTTTTGAAAAGAACCGGACAAAAACGATCAGAGAGATCAGAGCAGCGGTTGTAGAAGCAGGGGAGCGAAGAATAAGGCCTGCTGTGATGACAACCACAACCACAATCATTGCACTTTTGCCTGTTCTGACATCTACCGGCCGGGGTGCTGACATCATGGTGCCAATGGCTATTCCTGCATTTGGCGGTATGATAATAGCAGCAATTACATATTATATTGTTCCGACGTTGTATTGCTTACGTGAAGAATACAAACTTAAAAAATCACAATCATGAAACGATATTTGTCAACGATATTAGTATTTCTCATAAGCGCCACATTGAGCTTTTCACAGACACTGGAAGATTATTTGACAGTTGCTGCTGAAAACAATCCGGGTTTGAAAGCAAAATTTAAGGAATATGAGGCAGCCCTGCAAAGAGTGCCACAAGTGAGTGGATTGCCGGACCCTGCATTTTCATTCGGTTATTTTGTGTCGCCTGCAGAAACCAGGTCAGGTCCTCAACGGGCAAAATTTTCATTAGTACAAATGTTCCCTTGGTTCGGTACATTAAAAGCACAGGGGGATGTAACAACACTTAGGGCTGAAGCAATATTCCAAAGCTTTATTGATGCCCGTAACAGGCTTTATTTTCAGGTGGCTTCTGCTTATTACTCACTTTATGAACTTAAGGATATGATCAGGATAGAGAAGGAAAATCTGAAAATTCTTGAATCATATAAAAGCATTGCCACTCAAAAGTTTGGAAACGGAACCGGATCTTTGGTTGATGTATTGCGCGTTGATATTATGCTGGAGGATGCACAAACAAATCTGGAAATTCTTGAAGATAAAGAAAATCCTTTGGTAACAAATTTTAATACTTTGTTAAACAGGCCTGCAGATGAACTGGTTATAATTAACGACTCTTCAATAACAGGGAAGATTGAAATTGATATGAGGAAAGATTCTCTGGTTGCAGCAAATCCAACTGTCAAAGCAATCGATTTGGAATTTCAGGCAGGTAAATTGGCAGAGATTGCAGCAAAAAAGCAGGGCCTGCCTAAATTGGGGTTAGGATTGGATTATGTTATTGTCGGAGAACGGAATGATTTAACTATGCCTGATAATGGAAAAGATATATTGATGCCAATGGTATCAGTTACCATTCCAATTTTCAGACAAAAGTACAACTCTGCTGTAAAAGAAGCCCGCTTAAGGCAGGAAAGCTCATTGCATCAAAAAGAAGAAATAGCGAACAGGTTAATTTCGAACTATGAACTTACAAGGTTTGAAGTTACACAGCAGCAGCAATTATTATCGCTATACAAAAAACAGATACATACCTCTCAACAATCTTTGAATTTGCTGTTTACCTCATATGCAAATTCGGGTAATGCATTTGAAGAGGTATTGAGAATGCAGCAACAAATACTGAAATATCAAAAATTGAGTGCCACGGCTATGTCACAATACCAGACTGCCGTTGCCAGGATCAATTACTTAACATCAAAAAGTTATTAAAATGAGAACAATCGATAAAAGAACAATAATAATAGCATTAGCAACCCTTTTAGCCGGGCTGCTTTCAGGATGGTTAATTTTTGGCAGCAGGCAAAGTGATGCTCATGATGAACATATACATTTTGAAACAGAAAAAGCAGGCGAAACCATCTGGACCTGCTCCATGCATCCGCATGTACGTCAAAATGAACCGGGTGATTGCCCTATTTGCGGCATGGACCTGATTCCACTTGAAGATAACCAGAATGATCAGATGGATGCCCTTGAAGTTGCAATGTCGCCAACAGCGATGCAATTGGCAAATGTAAGCACTGCTTATGTGGTGAAATCGGTTCCGGCAAAGCAGGTCCGGCTCAATGGTAAAGTGGAAATTGATGAGCGGCTGGTTTTTTCTCAGACATCACATATCCCGGGCAGGGTAGAAAGGTTATCAGTAAATTTCACAGGTGCATTTGTAACCAGGGGACAAACCATTGCTACTGTCTATTCCCCCGATCTGGTCACTGCACAGAAGGAATTGCTGGAAGCACATAAAATCAGAGAAACTCAGCCACAATTGTTCAATGCTGCGAAAGAAAAATTGAAAAACTGGAAACTTTCGGAAAAACAAATTGAAGGAATTATGGAATCGGGTAAAATACGGGAAGAGTTTCCTGTGCTGGCTGATGTTTCCGGTTATGTGACTCAAAGGATGATAAATACGGGTGATTATGTAAATAAGGGGAGAGCCCTCTATGAAATAGCCAACCTTTCAAAAGTATGGGTTTTGTTTGATGTGTATGAATCGGACATGACATGGATAAAAAAAGGCGACAAAGTTGAATTTTCTGTATCATCCCTTCCGGGAGAAAGTTTTGAAGGTAGGATATCCTATCTTGATCCGGTGATAAATCCCAAAACGAGAGTGGCAAAAGCAAGAGTTGAATTTAATAATTCAAATGGTAAAATGAAGCCGGAAATGTTTGTATCCGGCGTGGTGGAAGCAAAACAGGCCGTAAAGTCAAACTCACTCGTTGTGCCAAAAACGGCGGTCATGTGGACCGGCAAACGTTCTGTGGTCTATGTAAAAAGCAGTTCGGAAAAGGGAGTTAATTTCATGATGCGTGAAATTAATTTAGGTCCGTCTTTGGGAGATAGTTATATAGTTGAAGATGGTTTACAGGAAGGTGAAGAGATTGCCGTCAATGGCACATTCAGTATAGATGCCGCCGCCCAGTTAGCAGGTAAGCCAAGTATGATGAATCCCGCAGGGGGAGAAGCAATGACAGGACACGATCATAGCGGGATGGACATGGGAGTAAGGGGCTCTCATGACGAGAAATCCGGATCAGGGCCGGTATCTGTCAGCAGTCAGGCAAAAAAAGCATTGCAACCTTTATATGATGCATACTTGCAATGGAAAGATGCTTTGGCAGGTGATAACTTTTCTGCAGGCCAAAAAGCTGCAAGCAGTATGAAGAAAGAATTGGAGAAAATCGACATGGGACTGTTTCAGGGTGAAGCTCATAAAACATGGATGGGGTATCAGAGTAAACTGGATAACAGTTTGCAACATGTTGAGCATTTTACGGACATTGAGGTGCTGCGTCAAGCCTTTCAGGCAGTTTCTGTTGTAATGATTGATATGACAAACAAGTTCGATCCGCTTCAGGAGACAATTTATGTGCAACATTGTCCAATGGCAGATAATAACAAAGGGGCCGATTGGCTGAGTTATGAAAAAGAGATAAGAAACCCTTATTTTGGTAGTTCAATGCTTACTTGCGGAGAGGTTACCAAAGAGATCAGATAATCCTTTTTATTAATTATTAAAATTGTAAAAACATGAAAACAAAAGTTTTAAGTTTAGTTGGTATGCTCCTTATGGGAGTTGGTGCGGTATTTGCACAGGCAAAAACTGAAAAAATTGAAGTTAAAGGGGAGTGTGGCATGTGTGAAAAGCGAATAGAAGAAGCTGCTAAATCAGTGGAAGGTGTTTCTGCAGCTGACTGGAATCAGAAGACCAAAATATTAAAGGTCTCTTTTGATGCATCAAAAACATCAGCAGATAAAGTTCAAAAGGCTGTTGCAGAAGTGGGACACGACACGCCTTTGCACAAATCAAAGGATGATGTTTACAATAAGCTTCCGGCATGCTGCAAATATGACCGCACCGGAGATAAAAAAGAGATGAAAGGCCACGAAGGGCATAATCATTAATTAACACAGAGGCTGCCTGATCGGGCAGCCTCTGATTTTCTTTTAAATAAATGAACGTTAATACTGTCACATCGAAAGAAAAATTGGTACGAACAGCCTATTACCTGGCACTTGTAACAATAATATATAATGTTGCAGAAGGCCTGGTGTCTGTCATCTTTGGCATTAACGATGAAACACTTGCCTTGCTTGGATTCGGAACAGACAGCTTTGTTGAAGTTATGTCAGGAATTGGAATTCTTCATATGATACTGAGAATGAAAAGGGCAGGTGTTAACAATGTAGCTTCAAGGGATGAATTCGAATCACAGGCATTAAGAATAACGGGCATTGCCTTTTATATTCTTGCTGCCGGACTGGTGATTGGTTCTGTTATAAACCTTATTTCCGGCACGAAACCTGAAACAACGAGCGTTGGAATAGTTATTTCAGTGTTATCCATTCTTACAATGTATATATTGATGACATGGAAGTTACGTATAGGGAAAAAATTGAATTCCGATGCATTAATTGCTGATGCAAATTGTACAAAAACCTGTTTTTATCTGTCATTCATACTTTTTGGGTCGAGCGTCCTCTATGAGCTTTTCGAAATCGGCTGGTTTGACATTGCCGGTTCACTGGGGATAGCCTGGTTCGCAGTTACGGAAGGAAAGGAAGCATTTGAAAAAGCTAAAAACAATATGGCCAGGCAGTACAAAAACATGACATAATATACTGGTATTCATTATTTGAAAATTTTTGGTTGAACTTTCAAATTTAATGTTATACCAGTTTATTTTTTATATTTACCTGCTTATTATCCTGCTGAGCCAGGATTTTTAGTATAATCCATATCCGGGTAAAAGGGCAATAAGACCGGCTATCTAAAAAATATCTCTTATGAAAGATCAGGTTACTATAGCTACTGAACGTTGGCATTCATTTCGCAGGGAAGAAATTTTCAGATCATTAAAAACTTCAGAAAATGGATTAAATCAGGATGAAGTAAATAAAAGGATACAATTTTACGGAGAGAATACACTGCCTGAGGGCAAAAAAGTTACCCTTTTGCAAATCATCCTGCATCAGTTACTGAATCCTTTAATATTTATACTTGTCGCAGCTGCAATAGCATCAGTTGCAATTGGCGAAGAAAAGGATGCACTCTTCATTTTTCTGGTAATATTCATTAACAGCGCATTGGGGGCTTACCAGGAATACAATGCAGAGAAGAGCGCCGGCAGCTTACAGAAAATGATGAAAATTAAGGCAAGGGTAAGAAGGGATGGCAAAGAAACGGAAGTGGCTTCTGAAATAGTTGTGCCGGGCGACATAGTTATACTCGAATCAGGCATGAAAGTGCCGGCCGATATGAGGCTGATTGAAGCATCCGGACTGGAAATCGATGAGAGTTTCCTTACCGGTGAATCGATCGCGTCAAAAAAACAGACCGGGTTATTACAGGAAGAGCTTGGCATTGCAGAAAGAACAAATATGGCTTATGCCGGATCTACAGTTATGAAAGGAAGAGGCGTGGGGGTAGTAGTCTGCACCGGTATAAGTACCCAGGTGGGCATCATCTCACAGGACGTGACAGAGTCAGCTTCAGCTAAACCGCCATTGGTGAAACGTATGGAAAAGTTTATCGGGCAAATAAGTGTTCTGATTATTTCTTTAAGCGTTATACTGGCTGTTCTGCTCCGTATTCAGGGAATGGATATAACTGCTATTTTCTTTTTTGTTGTAGCACTGGCGGTTTCAGCAATTCCCGAAGGACTGCCGGTGGCTTTAACTGTGGCGCTCTCTATTGCTGCCAGGCGTATGGCTAAGCGTAATGTGATTGTCCGTAAGCTAAAAGAAGTAGAAAGTCTGGGAAGTTGTACCGTAATTGCCAGCGACAAAACAGGCACCCTCACTGTCAATGAGCAAACAGCCAGAATAATATCACTGCCCGGTGGATCTCAGTTTAATATCAGTGGTGAAGGATATAACGGAAATGGTTCTGTTACTGATAGCGAAGGGAAAGCAGTTGAATATTCAGAAAACGAAGAGATCTCAAAAATTGCCCGTATAGCAGTCTTTGCCAATGAAGGGTTTTTAATGAAAGAAGGTGAAAAATGGACATATCATGGCGATGCCATGGACGTTGCATTACTTGGCATGAGTTATAAAATGGGGGCAGATCCGGAAAAGTGGAAGAAAGAAGAAGAAATAATCGGTAAAATCCCTTACGAGTCGGAGCGAAAATTTTCCGCCTCTTTCTGTAAAGGGGATGATTCGGTATACATTGGTGTAAAAGGCGCTGTTGAAACAATTCTCAGTTTCACCGATACCATGTCTGTTAATGGTGAAGCAAAAGAAATAGATAAAGACAAAATACTTGCCGATGCTGAAGGACTGGCCAAAAGAGGGTATCGTGTATTGGCATTTGCAAGAGGCAAATATGCAGATTATCAGGATAAAGAGGTTTACGAGAATGAAGATATAACTTCACTTACTTTTTATGGTCTTGTTGGTTTTATTGACCCCTTAAGGCCGGAAGCCGGAGTATCTGTTGAACAATGTCATAAAGCCGGAATAAAGGTGATAATGATTACCGGCGACCATCCCGGGACTGCCGGTACTATAGCCCGGGAATTGGGCATTGCCGGTGAAAAAACACCGTTGGTAACAGGAAAAATGCTAACCGAAGCAGGAGCATATGACAGTCCGGCCTATGAAAAATTAGTTGCATCAACCACTGTGTTTGCAAGGGTCTCTCCGGCTCAGAAGCTGGAAATTGTAGATGTATTAATTCGTGAAGGTGAATTTGTTGCTGTTACGGGTGATGGCGTTAACGATGCTCCTGCATTGAAACGTGCCAATATTGGTGTGGCAATGGGTTCAGGCACTGATGTGGCAAAGGAGGTTGGTTCAATGATAGTGGCAGATGATAATTTCGGGTCAATAGTATCCGGTGTTGAAGAGGGCCGGTTTGCATACGATAATGTCAGGAAAGTCATATACCTCTTAATCTCGACAGGAGCTGCTGAAATTATTTTATTCCTGGCATCTGTTTTTGCCGGACTTCCATTACCCCTTCTTGCCGTGCAGTTGTTATGGCTGAATCTGGTCACCAACGGAATACAGGATGTGGCGCTTGCTTTTGAAGGAGGCGAACCTGGTGCAATGAAACGCCCTCCGCGCAAGCCTTCGGAAAAAATATTTAACCCTCTCATGGTCAGTCAGACGCTTATATCGGGAGCAACAATGGGATTAATAGTTTTTGGACTTTGGTATTATTTGAACAGACATATTCAAATGAACGAGTTTCATGCACGTGACCTTATTTTGTTGCTCATGGTCTTTATGCAAAACTTTCATACTTTTAATGCACGCTCTGAAAGGATTTCGGTGTTTAAAGTGCCGTTAAAAAGAAATATTATTTTGGTTTTTGGGGTGTTAGCAGCACAGGGTATCCATATACTGAGCATGCAAATTCCTTTTATGCAAAACATTTTACGCATCGAACCTGTTTCCTTTAATGAATGGCTCTGGGTTTTAGCGCTGGCTGTACCCACTGTTTTGGTAATGGAGGTTTTCAAACTTGTAAACAGACGTAGAAATCCTTCCTGGTTTTAGTTTGGCAGTTTATTTATGAATACCTTAAAATAGCCGATCAAAAAAACAGCATTTACGAAGTCTGTCTTAATAAAAACCGGGTGGAAGAAAAGGCATTCCATATTATTGAACAAGCCTGGAAAATTGTAAAAGAGGTTAACAGAGAAAAAAACAGAGCCCGCAAAGCTGAACTGCAAAAAGCTGTAAGTGCAGGTAAATTTTTAAGCGATATAAACGATATCTGGAAAGCCATTATCAGCAGATATAATATTCTGAGGGTTATTATCAGCCACAAAAATGTTATATCATTCCGGGAAATAATGGTTATTAGGCCTGATTTTTGAGATAATGGATCTTAGAAATACGATTTATGATATGCGGCAAAACATTATCATAACACTATTAATTATCGCTGTAACCATTGTTTCTGCGAAAAACCGGGCCGGGGAAAAAGAGTTGGTATTCAAAGCGGGCGAAGCGCTGACTTACCAGGTCTATTACGGTCCCGTTAACGGAGGTAAGGCGACAGTGACCGTTGAGCAGGCGGTTCATGCAGGTAAAGAAGTGTTGCATGTAAAAGTATTAGGTTATACCACCGGACTTGCCGATAAACTTTTCAGGGTATACGACGTGTACGAGAGTTATATTGATCGGGAAACCGGACTGCCTGTTAAGGCGATAAGAAATGTGAGCGAAGGTAATTACAGGTACTATAATGAAGTGCTTTATAATCGGGAAAATAATACTGTGAAGAGTCACCGTTCAGGCATCGTTGAGGTTCCCGACGGGATAATGGATATTGTATCTGCATTTTACAAGCTGAGGGATACTATGCAGGTAGCTGAATTTCAGCCGTATGAGGTTATCGGGGTAGACACATATTTTAAAGACAAAGTATTTCCTGTAAAAGTAATATTCGGTGGTACCGAGACTTTGGAAACGCGACTGGGCAGTTTCAATGCCATAAAGCTTTATCCGGTAAGCAAACCCGGGAAATTGTTCAGAAGCAAAAATGACATCACTGTCTGGTTGTCGAACGATGGTAATTTTGTGCCGCTCAGGGTGCGGATGAATATGATAGTGGGGTCGGTGATGGCTGACCTGATCGAATATGAGGGGTTGAGGTATTAGTTTTTCATCAGAAGAAACATTATAAATGGCATCCTGCGATGATAAATGCCGGGACAGAATGGCACATGCCGTTTTATGAAAAATTATAATTTAATGAGATATAAATATATATTATTGTTTATTTTTTTTGTTTGCGGGTATAATGTAAGTTCCCAGTCAAAATCCTCTTACAGCGATTACCGGTTTTTGGAATTCAGAGGACATTCAGGGGCGCATTTATATACCGGGGAGGAACTTAAAGACGCCCTGGAAAGCGGTTATGGTGCTGTTGAGGTTAAATATGGCTGGCAAAGCAGTAATCCTGGCGGTTGGCAGAGTATGTATTTATATCCGTCATACGGTATTGGCTGGTACAGCGGTTTTATTGGAAATCCTGAGTTATTGGGGAAGCCGGGTGCATTTTTTGGATTTATCGCATTTCCGCTATTCTACCATCATCGTCATCAGATAATACTGGAGCCTGCTCTGGGACTGAGTTATGATTTAAAACCCTATAATGAGGAATCTAATGCACAGAATGATGCAATCGGTTCACGCTTCAATGCATATTTTAATATCAACATAGGAGCGCAATACTCCCTAAACCGTGAGATAGATCTTCTTTATGGAATTGACCTGACTCACTTCAGTAACGGACGTACTTACCGGCCTAATTCCGGACTTAACATGTTTGGATTGAATATTGGCTTTCGCTATCATTTTAATACCAGACAAAGAAAGGCAGATAATTCTATATTTCCGGAAACCATACTGGATGTACGGCCGGTTCATAAACATTTCTCTCCGGTTGAACAGGTGGAAGAGGGCAGGGTACTTTTTTACACTGCCGGCGGTTTGGTTCAGAACATCGAAGATAAGGGCACAAATAAGCAGTATTTTGCCCACACCTCAATGCTTGAGTACCAGTACCAGTTGAACAGTAAAAGTGCATTTACATTGGGGGTGGATTTTTTTTATGATAACAGCCTGGTATCCAATTATACGGATAAAAAACATCATTTTTCAGGCGCACATATTGGTTATGATTATATTTTTTGGAAACTCAGCATTCGTATGCAGGCCGGCACCTACCTCAGTGAAAAAGGTCACGATATAAAAGGAAGTTACTTTTTTCGTCCGGCTCTAAAATTCGATATCAACCGGCGCTTTTTTGTTCAACTGGGTTTAAAATCGCAGGCAGGGTTAAAAGCAGACTGGGTGGAAATGGGTGCCGGAATGAGGCTATGGTGATTATTTCACGAGGGAAATAATTAACGTTGAACTAATTAGTAACCAGTCATATAGTATATTAAAAAAGAATCAGTTCAGCCAGTTTTTCTCTTGCTGCTTCATAGTCTTTGGAGTCATTGCTCCACGCCTGGAATGATTTTACAACGCTGTTCACTGTCTGGGTTACCTCTTCCTTCGATCCGTTTTCTGAAGCCATTACCATATATTCATAGTCCTCCATAGCTTCACGGTAAAGTTTCAATCTTATTGATGGTACAAATCCGTTTACACCTGCCGGTTGTCCGGGATACAACAGCATACCCTCACCCCAGAAATCTTTTCTGAACCAGGGAGCCTCCCATACCCCTTCGGCTGTTTCATAAGCCCTCCAATATGTGCTTGACCAGTAGAGGAATCCTGTTATATCATATTTCCAGCTTATCCAAAAGGGAGAACGAAAATTGAGAGGGTCAGCATCTATCTGCCACCAGGGAGTTCCGTCAGGCCCCTGGCACAATGCCGTATAGCTCCATAGTTCCTCACCCTTATCAAGCCTTTCGGCAGCAGTGGGTTCGTCAAACAAGCCCCACAGCGGACACCAAATATCCACAGCCCCGTAAAGATCACCCCATTCAGGTTTTGAAGGCTTCGTCTGTTCGGTGCACATCCGTTTTATTCCCGGGTCTGCCGAACGGATCAGCTCTCCCTGTTTGCGGACTAACTCATACTCTTCTGCACTGTTAGGCTCGTCTTCAAGGTAAATATATGCAAGGTCAAGATAACCCAGGTCCCTCAGCCATTTTGCCATAGCCTGCAAATAATTTTTGCATTTCTGAGGGTCTTCGTGATAATATCTAAAGGGAATATCAATAGCATTAACTTTAGTCTTTTCAATCAGTTCCCTTAACCTGGCCGACTCCCCCCTTTCAATTATTCCATCTTTTTCGTTCCACTCAGGCCAGACATTATCGGGGGTGCTGGGAACGGCACGATGTTCCAGGAGTGCTTTATTATAAAGCTTTTCCAGTTCCAGGAATTCCTCACTGCCCTTTTCTGTGCCGGCTATCTTCGCTGATGCTTCATTGAACTTTCCGAAATGTGACCGCATCGATATTTCAGAGGGCAGCTCAAAATCCCATACAGTCAGGGTAACAGGTACCCTGGCCACCCTCTTTTTGCCTGACAGCACATTGACATTACCTTTATAAACCCCGGATTCAGTTCCCGGGGGAACATACAGGTCGCACCAAACCTCAGCATTCATTCCGGTGTCAACACTGAAAGGTGCAGCCACATATTCAGATTTTGCCTGAAGATTCCCATCCGAAAAAGGCATAAGTGCATCCGGATACCAGCCTTCCGGCTTTTGAAGGCGCCGGCTTGACTTAGTTATATGCAGGTAGTAGGCACGGAACAGGCTTATGTTATCAGAAGATATTTTATTGCCATCGCTGCTTTTCAGGTCTTCCGCTTTAACACTCAATTCCAATTGCCCCTCATCGCTCAGATTGTGAATTATTAACCTGAAAGGTTCATATTCATTTGAAGCTGATTTCAGAACTGCCTCTTTTTGTTCCCCGGGAGGTGTTGATTGCATTACCTGCTGCCATGGGCCGGCGACCCAGACAATATAGTCGTCATTTGCACATGACGAGAATAATAATAGTATTAAGATGCAGGAAAGTAAACTGTTGGTCTTCATATCTGATAAATTTACAGCCAAGTTAAAGAGAATAACAGAATTAATCAAGTTATTTCTAAGCATAAGTTTCCCAGGGAAGACCGGATAGGCCGTTACAATTTTTTTATTAGATTTAGTGTGTTAATAACAGGGTCCTTTTAAGGGAACTGCATCTTTCAATTAAAAAATTTATTTATGAGTGAAAATATTGACAATTCAAATTACAGAAAAGCCATACTGAACCGGGATGTCAGGCATTGCCATCCTCCGGCCAGTGCACATATTGTGGATAAAATTCTTGAAGATTTTAAAAGCGGGAAACAAAACCGTGCACCCTTCTGGCTTCAGCTGGGGGAGAAATTTATACATATTGAATATTTTGCACTGCGCAATGAAAAGGGTGAGTACCTAGGTACGCTGGAAGTTTCGCAGGACCTTACCGGATACAGAAAACTGGAAGGTGAGCAACGTATTTTGTCATATAAACAGTAATCATGGAAAACAGTGGAAATGATCAATCACACTAAAAGAAATGTCTGGTAGGGTGTTTGTAACTATATGGATATTTTAAATAAACAGAATTATGAGAACAATAATTTTCACAGTGACTTTAATTGCCGCAGTATATTTGTCGGCAAATGCCCAGCCGGGGAGAGACAGGCAGAACAGAAAAGCTGAAACAGAGTTTAATCAGGAAGACATTCAGAAAGACATTGAACAGGAGCGGGAAGCGATTAAGAAAGAGAATGAGAGGCTTAGAGAGGAGATTAAAATGCAGAATGAGCGCATGAGTGAAGCTGCAAAGGAACGGGCTGAATTTGGCAGGGAGCAGGCACAACGTGCAAGAGAATTGGACCGGGAAGCCATTCAGAAAGAAAGAGAGATGGAGAGAGAGGCGATCCAAAAAGAAAATGAAAGGTTAAGGGAAGAGGCTAAGGAGTATGACGAAATGGTAAGGGAAAACAGGAAAAGGGAAGAGGAATATCTGCGTGAAAGGGTCAAAATGGAAGATGAAGCTGCCCGGGAAGCCATGCTTGAACAAATGGAGATGGAAAGAGAAGCAATGCAAAAAGAGGATGAATTGCTGAGAGAAGAGATGAAAAGGCACGATGAAATGGTACGTGAGGATTTGAAAAGAGAGCGCGAATATTTAAGGGAAAGGGCAAAGGAGGAGAGAAAACTCAACCGTGAACAGATGTTGCGCAATAAAAAGGCAGTTAAAGAATCGAGAAATCCAGGCAAAAATAAGGGGAAAAGGTAATTAATTAATGCTTAAAATAAAACTAAACTTAGCGGCCTCAAAAGGTATTGGGTTAGGTACAGCTTATCTGGTAAAGCAAAAAACAGCGACAATAGACAAAGCTTCGATCACAAGCCCGCAAAAAAAGGAAGAATCAGACAGATTTCTGGAAGCTTTAAAAAATGCAGGGGAGGCAATACAAAATTTAGTTGAACTGGATCAAATATTTTCTGCCCACCTGGAGATTTTAAATGATGATATTTTAAAGGAAAGTGTTTTATCAAAAATAAACCAGGAGAATAAAAATGCTGAATACGCTCTTGACGAAACCTGTGCGGAACTGGTACAGATGTTTGAAAGCATTGAAGATGAATATTTAAAAGAGCGAAAAACCGATATAAAGGATGTGTGCGGACGAATTTTTCATGCTTTAAGCAATAAAAATTATGATTTATTGCATGATAGCTGGGATGATGATATAATTGTCGTGGCAGATGAGATAAGCCCTTCGCAGGTTGCAGTGCTTGACTTGAACAGGGTGAAAGGATTCATAACAAGAACAGGGGGAATTACCAGTCATGTAAGCATTATTGCCAGGAACCATAACATTCCTGCATTTATTGGACTGGGAGATATATTGGAAAAGATCAAACATGGTGATTTTCTCATTCTTGATTCCATAAATAATGAACTTATAATAAACCCGTCACAAACAGTTATTGACTCTTTTAAAGAAAAAGCGAAGACATATTATAAGGATACCGGGGCTCAGATAAAAACTTTAAGCCAAACCGCTGACGGTAAAAAAATTATTATCTGTGCGAATACAGAAAGCCATGAAGAGATCAAACTTGCCAATCAAAAAGGTTTTGATGGCATAGGATTGTTTCGCAGTGAATTTTTCTTTATGCAGAGGGCAGATACTTTTCCTCATGAAGAGGAGCAGTTTAATTTTTACAGGGAAGCTGCAATTTTATGCGGAACAAAAAAATTAGTTATCAGAACTTTTGACATAGGAGGAGATAAATCTGTTTCCTATCTCATCAATAAAAAAGAGTCAAATCCTTTTTTGGGATTAAGAGGAATACGGTTATCCCTTTCACTTAAAAATGTATTCAAAACTCATTTAAGGGCTATACTGAGAGCAAGTGTATTTGGTAACATTAAGATCATGTTCCCGATGATTGTTTCTTTTGAAGAATTTATCACTGCAAAACAGATGGTTCATGACTGCATGGAAGAACTGGAGAATGAAAATATACCTTATGATAAAAATATTGAAACAGGTGTAATGATTGAGACACCTGCTGCAGTTATGATTGCAGAAGATTTAGCCAAAGAAGCTGCATTTTTCAGCATCGGGACCAATGACCTTACACAATATATGCTTGCTGCCGACAGAGGTAATCCTTTAGTCAGTCATATCTGTGACACCTTTCATCCGGCCCTGTTAAGAAGCATCAAAAAGGTAATTGATGCAGCAAAAAAGAATGAAATAAATGTAAGTATGTGTGGTGAGTTTGCAAGCAATATAAAAGCTTTGCCCGTTTTACTGGGAATGGGATTAACAGAGATCAGCATTGGGATTAATGAGATAAATACGGTGACAAACATACTTAACTCCCAAAAGTATTACGAGCTTGAAAAGAATATTGAAGAATTATTAAAGAAGAGCACAATTCAGGAGGTAAAGGATTTTATCAATTTGATGTACTAAGGTCGAAACAGTCAGCATCACCAGCTTAGCCGGAGACGCTGCAAATCACTATAAGTTATTATGAACCAAAGAATTCAAAAAATTGGAAAGTTGTTAAGCAGTATGATAATGCCTAATATAGGTGCATTTATTGCATGGGGTTTTATTACTGCATTATTTATTCCCAGCGGCTGGTTCCCCAATGAGAATTTACAGGCTTTGATTGATCCTGTTTTGTACTATTTGTTGCCTCTGCTAATTGCATATACAGGAGGCAAAAATGCAGGGGGTGAGAGAGGCGGTGTACTTGCTGCGGTTGCTGTTATGGGAATAATTGTGGGAAGCAGTATCCCGATGTTTATAGGGGCAATGATAGTCGGGCCGGCTGCCGGTTATGTAATTAAAAAATTTGATGATCTTGCAGGGGACAAAATTCCTTCGGGATTTGAGATGCTGGTAAATAATTTTTCACTTGGAATCCTGGGGATTTTATTGGCAATAGCCGGATATTATCTGATAGGCCCTTTTGTTGAAATTTTTACTGAAATTTTAAGCACGGCAACCGAATTTGTAATAGACAAAGGAATTCTGCCACTCTCATCACTGTTTATTGAACCTGCCAAAATTTTGTTTTTAAACAATGCCATCAATCATGGTTTGTTTACTCCGATGGGAATCGAACAGGTGCAATCTTCCGGCAGTTCAGTAATGTTTTTACTGGAAGCTAATCCCGGTTCCGGCCTTGGAGTTCTTCTTGCCTGTTGGATGTTTTCAAAGGGAACGGCCAGGGACAGCGCTCCGGGTTCTGTAATAATTCATTTATTCGGGGGAATACATGAAATTTACTTTCCTTATATCCTGGCTAAACCTTTATTAATTTTAGGTCCGGTAATTGGCTCAGCTTGTGCGATTTTAGTTTATGTCATTTTTAACGGAGGATTAGTTGCCCCGGCATCACCGGGAAGTATTTTTGCCATTATAGCCATGACTCCTAAAGGTAAGCATTTAGTTGTTCTGGCGGGTGTGGTAATTGCCACAATTGTATCATTTCTGATTTCAGCTGTTATTTTAAGAAGATCCAAAAAGGAGGGAGAAGAACAAGTTATTACAACGCCGTCAGAAAAACTACTCTCACAAGCAAATAGTTTTCATAAAGGGCAAATCAAAAAAATCACATTTGCCTGTGATGCCGGTATGGGATCAAGTGCAATGGGGGCAACCAGGTTCAAGGAAAAAATCAAAAAGGCGGGCATCAATATCAGTGTAACGAACAGCTCAGTTGATGACATACCTGATGATACTGATATTGTTGTTTGTCAGGCATTTTTAATTGAACGGGCCAGGAAATCAGCCCCTGGTTCAAAACAGGTAATCATTGAAAATTTTTTGAATGACCCTGAATTGGAAAAATTATATGAACAGCTTTTAAAATTTCAGTCAGGACATGAAGAGCCTGACAATCAGAATTTAAAAACCGATACGCCAGATTTGGCTGAGTCAATATTAAAACTGGATAATATCAAAACAGGATTAAAAAGTACTTCAAAGGAAAATGCAATCCGGCAGGCCGGCAATATCCTTGTAAATAGCGGTTATGTGAATGAAGAGTACATTGATGCCATGCTAAAAAGGGAAAAAGAGGCTACTACCTATATAGGATCAGGAGTGGCAATCCCTCATGGCACTGCAGAATCTAAAGAAAATATATTTAAGTCCGGAATTGTGGTTTTGCAATATCCTGACGGAGTTCCTTTTGATGATAATGTAGCTTTTCTGGTAATTGGCATTGCCGGTGCAGGGAATGATCACATTGAAATATTAGCCCGGTTAAGCTCTGTTTTGGAAAATGAAGAAAAACTTAAAAAGTTAATTAATACTAATGACCGAAATTATATCTTTGAACTATTAACAGAAATCGAAAAATAATCTGTATGATCAGGGAAAAAATAAAAATTTTGGCTCCAACAGGATTACATGCACGACCCGCCGGAGAGCTTGTGGCTTTAGTGAAGAATTTCAGCAGTGAGGTAAAATTTAAAAACGGGATAAAGGAGGCAAAAGGCACCAGCATTATAAGTATTCTTGCAATGGGACTTTCTTACGGGACTGAGATAGAAGTTCATGCAAACGGAGATGATGAAACAGATGCTGTTAATGCAATTAAAATATTTTTTTCAAACCTCAGGAATTAAAAAAAATGTGAAATAGATAAAAACTGTTCCAAATTGAGTCGATGGCTGATAAGCTGTTAAAACTTCCAGGTTATATTTAGAAGCATATAGGAAAATTCAATATATTTGTTAGAACTAGTTCAAATAAATTTACTTTTGTACCATAATAAATCAAATACTGACCTGCTAAGACTATTGAAGCATGGCGACATGCTTGCCTTTGATGCCATTTATGAACGGTACAGTAAAAGATTGTACTGTTTTGTGCTACGTTATATCAAGCAGGAATCCGATGCTGAGGAGATCGTCCAGGAGGTATTTTTAAAAATATGGGAGGCACGTGAAAAAATAGAGCTCACAACCTCATTCAATTCATTTCTCTTCACAATTGCATATAATACAACAATCAGTTTACTACGAAAAAGGATAAATGAAAAAAAATATCTTGAGAACCTGGAGATCAGGCAAAAAATTGACGAAGCAGACGAAATTATTAACGAAATTCAGTATAAAGAATTAAATAAGCAAGTCAATAGCCTGTTGGAACAGCTGACACCACGTCAAAAGGAGATTTTTCTTTTGAGCCGCGAAGAGGGCCTGACACATGAACAGATTTCACAAAAGCTCAATATTTCTGCAAATACGGTTAAAAATCATCTCGTAGCTGCCCTGTCATATTTAAAACAACACCTTAATAGCAGCCTGATGATAAATGTGTTATTTATGAGTTTATTTTTGTAAGTTAAATTTTTAATTTTTCTAAAAAGGGCGGGAAGCGCCTTTTTAGACCTGACCCATTAATCAATTTGTTTTTGCAGGATAAAAATATTAGTTTTTTATATAGTCCTCTGTTCAGGGTTGCGCGTATAACCTTACGAATTTTCAAGTAAGAAGGTCTCAAAGAGATTGTTTAGTTAGTTAGTTAGTCAGGCTGGTTATACCTCCCGGAAATTTCCGGGAGGTTTAAAAAAAGAAAATGACGAAAGATCTGCTCATAAAGTTTTTAAATGATCGATGTTCAAAAGATGAACTTCAGGAGATAATCCGGTGGATAAAAAATGATTCATTCAGTAAAGAAAGCAAAAGCATGGGACTGGATGACTGGATGAATTTTAAAGAAGACGACAGCCTGGCGGAAGATGAAAAGTTACGCGCCCTGCTGGATAAGATTCATCATAAAATAAATATTGAAGGCAGCCGGAAATCCAGGCATGATTCTGTCAAGCTGATCACCACCTGGATAACAAGGGCAGCTGCAATCCTGCTTTTGCCGGTATTGGTCTTTCTTATTTATACCTTATCAAACAGGCCGGTGGAAGTTGCCCAAAATATTGAAATGACAATTGATTCACTTGAAATTATTGCACCAGTGGGCTCCAAAACAGTAGTACAGTTTTCTGACGGGACTGAAGTCTTTTTAAATCATGGAAGTAAAATAAAGTATCCTCAAAAATTTACAGGCAATACCAGGGAAGTTTTATTAACAGGCGAAGGCTATTTTAATGTAGCCCATAATCCTGAAATGCCATTTATCGTTAAAACCCGGAATTTGAATATCGAAGCTCTCGGTACAGAATTCAATGTTTATGCTTATCCGGATGAAAGCGTTGTTGCAACTACTTTAGTTAACGGGAAAGTCGTTCTGCAAAAAGAAACCGGTGATCATGAAAATGCTCCCATAGGCTGCATGGTTCCGGGCCAGCATGTCAGTTATAATATAGAAACCGGTAAAATAACCAGTTCAAAGGGAGAGATCGAAAAATATATCAGCTGGACAAATGGCAAACTTATCTTTAAAAGGGACAGCATAGTTACGATTGCAAAAAGGTTAAGCCGTTGGTACAACGTTGATATTGAAGTTTCAGGCCCGGATGTCAGAGAATATACTTATACAGCTACATTTGTAGATGAGTCCGTGGATCATATTCTCGAATTATTAAAGAAAGCTGCTCCGATCGAATATACTAAAATACCCAGTAAGCAGCTGCATGACGGAACTTTTTCCAGGCAAAAAATTATAATTACAACCAATAAGAATTGATTATTTTAAAAACAAAGTGCCTATGAAGTGAACAGATCTGTTAAAAAACAGGGAAATGCGCCAAACATCTCCCTGTGTTAAGTAAACATCATCCCTGCATTGTGATACAGGGTATTTTCTAACTATAAACATTACAAAAATATGAAAAAATTGAATCGAAAATGTAATTGGGACAGTTATTTGCCCAATGTTTTAAAACTATTAAGAGTTATGAAACTGACAATTTTTTTAATAGTGATTTCGGTCTTCAGCGTTTTATCCAGTGAATCTTATTCACAAACTAAAAAGATTACTGTGAAATTCGAGAATGCTACTGTTGAAGACATTCTTGAAAATATTGAAAAACAGAGCGAGTTTTACTTTTTTATTTACAGTGAGAAGGTCATCGATGTCGAGAGAAAAGTGTCACTTGATATTGAAAATCAAAACATTGAATCGGTACTAAATAAATTGTTTGAAGGAACAGATATAGCCTATGCCATAAATGACAGGCTGGTAATTCTTTCTACACCTGAATTTATTGGCAACACCCCCAGGGCTGTCTGGCAACAAGCCACAGTATCCGGGAAAGTAACTGACAATAACAACCAGCCACTTCCCGGTGTAAGTATTGTTGTAAAAGGCACTACCCAGGGAACAGTTACCAACGCAGATGGAAACTATTCTTTAACAAATATTCCGCCAAATGCTGTTTTAGTTTTTTCTTTTGTCGGGATGAGAACACAGGAGGTTGTTGTTGGATCAAGGTCAATAATTAGTGTCACATTGGATTCAGAAACTATAGGGATTGAAGAAGTTGTAGCAGTGGGTTATGGCTCAATGAAGAAAAGTGACCTTACTGGTTCAGTTTCACAGGTTAAGACCTCAGATATTGAATTAGTGCCAGTTTATAATGTCTCACAAGCATTAAAATCTCAAGCAGCAGGGGTAAGAGTGCAACAAAATTCAGGTACTCCTGGTGGAAGAATTGAAATAAATATTAGAGGAGGAAATTCTATGATAGGGGATAACGAGCCGTTATATGTAGTTGATGGTTTTCCTGTTTCTGGTGGAATTAATTTTCTTAATCCTTCTGATATAGAATCAATAGATATACTGAAGGATGCTTCATCAACAGCTATATACGGTTCACGAGGAGCTAATGGTGTGGTTATTATAACTACTAAAAGAGGTTTAAAAGGTCAAGAAAGTAGAATTGAAGTTAACAGTATGATTGGATTCCAATCTGAAACTAACCGATATGAAATGCTTGATGCAAAACAATATGCTGAAGTAGCAAATGAATGGTTACGAAATGCAGGGCAAAATCTATATTTTGATCTTAGCAAAGTTGAGAATCCAGGAACGGATTGGCAAGATTTTATTTTTCATGATGCCTTACTTCATAATCATACAATAAGCTTCTCAGGTAGTACTAATCAAAGTCAATTTATGGTATCAGGAAATTATTATGATCAGGAGGGAATAATGAAATGGACTGGAGTTAGAAAGGGTTCATTAAAAATTAATTTAGATCATACTTTTAATAAAGTAATTCATTTGGCAATAAATTTAAATTTATTGAGAAGTGAAAGAAACAATCAGCCTGCCGATAATACAGTACATGGTGGTTCAATGCTTTCTGGTGCAATGGCAGCTCCTCCAACTTTACCAATTTATGATGAATTTGGCAAAATAATAAGGATTTCACAAAGTTATTCTTTTGGTTCTATTGCTATGGAAAATCCTGCGATTTATGCACCTCCTCGAAAAAGTCGATCTCTAGGCAATAATATAATTGGAAATTCTGCCTTGACCATAAATTTTACTGAAGATTTATCATTAAAATCAATATTTGGTCTTGAGTATGTCAATACTTTTGGCGATGCTTTTAATCCAATTGTATATGATTTAGATATAGGTTCTGCTTCCCAATCAATGAGTTTTTATAACTCTTTTTTAAATGAAAATATTTTAACTTATTCAAAATTGATAGAACAAAAACATTCAGTTAATATTATTGGAGGGTATACTTATCAAAACTATGCAGCTAGGTCTTTCGGAGCAAGTGTATCAGGTTTTGATAACAATATTCTTGAGAATTATTATCTTGGTGCAGCACAAAATATTAACATTCCTTCATCTGGTTTTTCTGAATGGACTCTTGCTTCTGTTTTATCAAGGATAAATTATTCGTTTTCAGACAAATATCTATTTACTGCTAGTGTTAGAGCAGATGGTTCGTCCAGGTTTGGTGAATCTCATAAGTGGGGAATATTTCCATCTGGTGCTATTGCCTGGAGGGTTTCGGAGGAATCATTTATGAAGGATATAAAGAGTATAAATTCTTTAAAAATCAGAGCTAGTTATGGAGTTACTGGTAGTACTGCATTATCTCCATATCAATCTTTAAATAGGTTATCACCTGTAAAAACCATTTATGGTAACCATACTCAAATAACTGGATTTGTTCCTAGTGGAATTGCAAATCCTGATTTGAAATGGGAATCTACTGCTCAGTTAGATTTTGGATTTGATTTGAGTATGTTTAATAATTATTTCAGATTTACCTTTGATTATTATAAAAAGAACACTTTCGATCTTTTAGCTTCTGTTCCTCTTCCGCAATCTTCCGGTTTTACATCGAGTCTTCAAAATATTGGAGAGATTCAAAATTCAGGTTTAGAATTTAGCCTTGGGGCCGATATTTTAAGGAGGGAGTTTAAATGGGATATATCTACTCAATTATCAACTAATAGAAATGAAGTAATAAAACTTGCTGGTGGTTCTGATATTTTAGGTGGCGGATTGGGTATTTTTGGAACTATAAGTCTGGCCAGAGAGGGAGAACCGCTTGGCGTGTTTTATGGATTCCAGGAAGATGGACTTGATGAACAAGGATATATTAAATATATAGATAGAGATGGAGATGAGGCGATTACACCTTCTGACAGAACTATTATTGGGAGTCCATATCCTGATTTTATTTATGGATTAACTTCGAATTTCTCGTATAAAAATTTTGATTTAAATGTATTTATCGAAGGAGTATATGGAAATGACATATGGTGGGCAACTGCAGCAACACACTTAAACTCTTTCCAAAGAGGTTCAAATCAGTTTGCAGATTTGTATGGTAATTATTGGACTGCTGAAAATCCGGATCCTAAAGCAAAGTATATGAAAGTATCACCAAATAGTCAGATTAGTGATTCTGACAGGTTTGTTAAAGATGGTAGTTATATAAGATTGAGGTCTTTAAGATTGGCATATAACATACCTGCAAAGCGTTTTAATTTGGCTTGGTTTGAGAGTTCTCAAATATTTTTGTCTGGGACTAATCTACTTACTATAACAAAATACCCTGGAATTGATCCAGACGTTAATACAACCGGGAGTTCTACCCAAGATATTACTAGCCGATTAAGTACCGGAGTGGACCAATCAGCATATCCAATTAGTAAAATATATTCTGTAGGATTGAGATTAAATTTTTAATTAAATAGAAATCAAATAATTATGAAAAGTTATATTTTAATTTTAGTTGTATTTTTATTATCATCTTGTGAAGATATGTTAGAAGAGGTTCCTAGAAATTTTATTTCAAGAGTTAATTATTATCAGAATGAAGATGATGCACAGGGAGCTATCAATGGAGTTTATAATGAAATTGCTCCGGATTTTTATCATATTTCAATATATTTGATGCAAGAATTACATGGTGATTTTTTAAATGGAAGAGGAGGACAGGCCCCAATTTCATATGTCGATCAGGTTTTGGATTTCAGAGGGGTTGACTATGCAGCTGTTTGCTGGACACAATATTATACGACTATAAATCGGGCAAATGCAGTTATTGATAATGTATCTAAAATTGATGACGAGAATATTTCCACTGACGCAAAATTACGTATTATCGCTGAAGCATTATTTTTAAGGGCATTGTCTTATTTCCAGCTTGTAAGAGACTTTGGACCAGTACCTCTGAAACTTCAGGAAAGTACCGATTTTAGCCAACTGGCTGCACCAAGAGAACCTGTGGATAAGGTCTATAGTCAAATTGTTGAAGATTTACTATCTGCTGAAGATGATCTCCCAGCAGATGTTGGAGTAAATACAGGTAAGGCATCAAAATGGGCGGCAAAAATGCTTTTGGCTCATGTATATATTACAATTGAAGAATGGAGTTTAGCAAAACAAAAGTCTGATGAAGTTATAAATAGTGGAAAATATAATCTTGTTGAAGTTAAACAACCTGATGATTTTTATAAAATATTTGCTACAACAACATCATCAGAAGACATAATGTCTGTTCATCACTCTATTAACAGCAGATCCTCTTTGCCAGCCTATTTGCATCGAGCAAATATGTTGCCATATAACAGAGGTTCAGGCTATTTTGCATGGTTACCGGATACTAATTCATGGATTGGATCAAGTTGGGATAAGAATGATTTACGGAAACAATTTAATTTTTATACGCATTATCAAAATACAAAAGGAGAATGGATTAAGTTACCTCCCGAAACTCCCGTATTATTCAAGAAATGGACTACAACCCAAGAAGGTATTGCAGAATACAGTGTTCCAATCTATAGGTATGCTGAAGCCATGTTATTTTATGCAGAGGCTGCTTGTATGGATGAAGGTGCTCCTTCCATTTTAGCCTTGGAAAGATTAAATATGATTAAGCGCAGAGCATATGGTTTTGATCCTAATTTACCTTCACCAGTTGATTATTCCTCAGGTATGAGCAAAGATGAATTCAGAGAGGTTGTACTTC
Source organism: uncultured Prolixibacteraceae bacterium (assembly GCA_964495655.1). GTDB lineage: Bacteria > Bacteroidota > Bacteroidia > Bacteroidales > Prolixibacteraceae > JAAYJR01. Next base: position 29,046 of record CAZBWK010000036.1, read on the forward strand.
AGGAAAGAGCATATGAACTTATTTTGGAAAGAAGGCGGTGGCATGACTTAAAAAGAACAGGAACAGTTAAGGAGGCATTTGCAAAGGTTGGTAAAAATTTTTCGGACAAGAGATATTTATGGCCAATTCCATATAATGAAATAAATAATAATCCGGCTATTAGCCAAGCTGATCAAAATCCGGGCTATTAAATATTAAAAGTTATCTTGAATGGATAGTTTGAGTTAACTCGTATTTATTATTTCAAAATACTTCACCCAAAGGGGGTATCTTCCTTTAAATTTTTAAAGATTAAGAATATGAAAAGACGTGACTTTGTAAAGACTACGGCAGCAGGATCTGCATTTATATTTACTTCTGGCGCTTTAACATTTAATAGTGCAGTAGTTGAGGATGAGCTTCTGTATTGTTATCAATCAGAAAGAAAGATTCCTATTTTATGCCGCACTGATGTGGTTGTGGTAGGAGGTTCATTGGCAGCTGTAGCCTCAGCAACAGAAGCATCAAAAGCAGGCGCTAAAGTTTTTTTAGTAACACAAGAGCCATATTTGGGTGAAGATATTTGCGGAACTTTCAGATTATGGGTAGAAGATAAAAGTATTATTAAGACATCTTTGGGCAGTAAGATATTTGGTTCTGGATTACCAACGCCATTACATGTTAAATATACTCTTGATAATGAATTGGTTAATAATGATATTGATTTTTTATATTCAAGTTATGTTACTGATATAATTAAGAGTGAATCAGGTGAGCCGGCTGGTGTGGTAATTGCGAATAGATCAGGCAGGCAAGCAATAATTGCTAAAATTATAATCGATGCCACTCCACGTGCACTCTGTGCAAGGCTGGCCGGTGCACCTTTTGATTCATTTCATCCTGGGAAAAAGGCATTCCATTTTACAGTTGTGGGAAACGATTTAAAAAAGAGTGGAGAATTTTCAGCAGAGGTAAAATCCGATACTATTAATTTGAAATTATCTCCAGAAATATATGAAAAAAGTGTTTTGGATAAAGAAGTAGAGATTCAATACCAAGCAATTGAATATACACTTCAGATAGATATGAAAGACAACAGTTATCCCTCATTTGCTAAAGCAGAGCAGATTTCACGTGATTTGACCTGGGATCCTAATCAGGTAGAAGCCTCAGATTTACTTTTTCAGAATCCACCTGACAAATTAATAGGCAAACAAACATATAAAGGTGAAAATATTAACATCGAAAAAATAAATTTAGAAGTATTTCAGCCTAAGAGTATAAATAATTTATTTGTACTAAGTGGATGTGCAAGTTTAAGCGAAGTTTCTGCTCAGGTTATCCTTGAACCAGGCAAATTAATACAAATTGGTGAGAGAGTAGGGAAACAAGCTGCTTATTTCTCAAGTCGCTTTATTGCTCCCAAAGAGGCAATGATAAAAGGGGAAAAAAATAAAAAAATCTCAGTTTACGGGGATGTTGCTGAAATTTTGGATGAGGTGCGACCATCTATGAATATTGGTGAAATTCTATCAGAAGAAACCGTTTTGCCTGTTCTCGGCAGTTACGATGTGGTAGTTATGGGAGGAGGAACAGCGGGAGCTCCTGCTGCAGTTGGAGCTGCCAAAAACGGAGCAAAGACTCTTGTTCTGGAATATTTGCATGGAATGGGAGGTACTGGCACTTATGGAATGATTGGGAAGTATTATCATGGTTATAGAAAAGGCTATACTAATATTGTTGACCAAGGTGTTCATAATATGGGAGGTGAAAATCATCCACGAAAAAAGAACCGGCTTGCAGAATGGGTTTTTGATTGGAAAACGGAATATTTTAGAAAGGAAATTCGAGAATCAGGCGGTGATATTTGGTTTGGCGTATTAGGTGTTGGCGCATATGTAGAGGATCGCCAAGTAAAAGGAGTAGTTGTTGCAACTCCGGAAGGTAAAGGAGTGGTTTTGGCCCATACAATAATTGACTCCACCGGGAGTGCAGATATAGCTATTGCTGCAGGGGCTGAATACAGTTATACTGATGGTAACTCAGTCGCCATACAAGGTGCAGGTATCCCTTTTAAAAATCCTAATGATTTTTATAATAACTCTGACTGGACATTTATTGACGATTCGGATATTGTGGATATTTGGAGGGCATTTATTGTAGCAAAGGATAAATTTAAGGGACAGTATGACATAGGGAAACTTCCTCAAACACGTGAACGTCGGCGAATAATAGGTGATTTTACAATAAGTGTATTGGACATATACAATGGTCGAAAATACCCTGATACAATTTCAGCCCACTTGAGTTGTTTTGATACACATGGGTTTACTATTGATCCATTTCTTGCACTTAAACCTCCTGCTCATAGTGGTGTGGATGTATTGGCTTTTGTACCCTTGCGCGCACTTACCCCGAAAGGTCTGGAAGGAATTATTGTTACAGGGCTGGGAGCTAGTGCCCACCGGGATGCAATGCCAGTAATTAGAATGCAACCTTGCCTGCAAAACCAAGGATATGCTGTCGGTATGGGTGCTGCAATGGCATCATGGAATAAGCAGATGATCAGGTATATAGACATCAAGGCATTACAGGAAAGACTGGTTGAAATGGAAAACCTTCCTGAACATGTGCTGACTGACCAGGATAATTATCCTCCTTCCTATCAAAAAATTCAGGAAGCAGCTGAATTGGTGGTAAATGATCTTGAAGGATTGGAAACTGTTCTTTGGGATAAAGAAAGAGGAATATCTACCCTTATAGATTTTTATCATTCTGCCAATAATGAAGAAAACAAGCTAATTTATGCCCATATACTCGGTATGTATGGAAATGATTCTGGATGGAGGGAATTAATAAAAGCTGTAGATATTTATGATGATTGGGACGAAGGATGGGAATTTAAAGCTGCAGGAGGACAATTTGGAGCAAGTATGAGTTATTTAGATAGTTTGATTATTGCATTGGGAAATACAAAAAAAACAGAAGCCTTGCCTAGCATAATACGATTGGCTAGCCTGTTAGACAAGGACAGTCCTTTTTCTCATTTTAGATCAATAGCTATTGCATTGGAAACTATAAAAAGTAAGGATGGAGCACCCATTCTATATCAGTTGCTTCAATTACCTGAAATGACAGGTTACTCTATGCCGGATATTGAAACAGCAAAAAAGATCAATGAAACCATATTTTCTAAAAAAATTATTAGACCAAATTTATTAGATAATGTAATTCGACGAAATTCTTTAAGGGAATTAATAATAGCACGTGCTCTATTTCAATGTGGAGATTTAAACGGTTTTGGTGAGCAAATTTTGATGAATTACTCTAGAGATTTGAGGGGTCATTATTATCGACATGCCAGCGGTGTCCTAAAAATGCATCTCTCAAGTGGTAATGAAGAATTAAAGGAATTATTTTGAGTAATATTATATAGGAGTGCCTATTTTCTGGTTGAATGAAATTGTTTTTTGACAATCATGTATTGTTTAAGTTTTACATGACATTAATCACTCTTTTGTCAATAAATTCTGATACATAATTGGAGATATTCCTAGTTATAAAATCTATGACGATAATACTAAAATATTACCTTATAAACAACATAATCCTTATCTGTATTAAGATTCACAGGAAAATGTATGGAGTTTACAAAATTGTTTTTCAGTTGTATTGAAAGATTTCATTTTTAAACAAACAATATTAAAATGTATGGAACAAAAAACACTTGTTAATTTTATTTTCAGAGCCATTATTATTGGATTTTTAGTTGCCTTTTTTGCCTGCAATCGAAAATCACCTCAAAAACCAAATGTAGTATTGATATTTTTGGATGATGCAGGATTTAGTGATTTTAATCCTTTTGGTGAACCCAGGTATCCCACTCCGAATGTCAGCAGGCTTGCAGAGGAAGGAAGGAGTTTTTATAATTTTTATGTGCCTCAGGCAGTATGCTCGGCATCCCGTGCAGCTTTGATGACAGGTTGTTATCCTGGAAGAACCAGAATTTTTGGTGCTTTGGGTGTTCAAAGTCCAGGGCTTGACACTAAATATGCCACGTTGGGTGAGGTCATGCAAAGGAACGGTTATGTAACCGGTTGTTTCGGTAAGTGGCACCTTGGAAATCAACCCGGCAGACGACCTATATCAAGAGGTTTTGATGAATCCTGTGGATTAATGTACTCTAATGATATGTGGCCGTTTCATCCTGAACATCCGGATAAATATCCGCCTTTACCCTACTGGGAGAATGATGTAATTACTATTGATACAATAACTCATCAGGATCAAAAAATGTTAACGACTTGGTATACTGAGGCTGCAGTTGATTTCATTGGCAGACATTCTGATGAACCGTTTTTTCTATATCTACCACATTCTATGGTTCATGTGCCTTTATTTTGCAGTGATAAATTCATAAATAAATCAGGAACAGGTTTGTATGGTGATGTGATAATGGAATTAGACTGGTCTGTAGGTGAAATAATGAAAGCAATAGAAAAAAATGAATTGGAGGATAATACACTTTTTATTTTTATTGGCTCTGATAATGGTCCAACATATACATATATAGGTAATCATTCGGGAAGTACCCCCTTTAGAGCCGGTAAAGGAACTATTTTCGACGGAGGTGTTCGAAATAATTGTATTATAAAATTTCCCGGTAATATTGAACCCAATACTATTTCGCATAATGCCTTTTGCTCAATCGATATTTTACCTACAATATGTCAGCTTACCGGTGCACAATTGCCAAAAAATGAAATTGATGGCAGGAATGTATGGGATCTTATAATAGAGAAGCCAGGAGCAATTAATCCACATGATTATTATGCCTTTTCTTTTAGTTCCAAATTTCAGGGCGTTATCAGTGGAGATGGCCATTGGAAATTGCACCTGCCCCATGAATACGTCGAGATAGTTAAAGGAGGAAAGGATGGACAGCCGGGAGAGTGGGTATTCACAACTATTGACACAACACTTTTTGATATGATACACGACCCATATGAAAAGGCTAATGTAGTAGATTTATATCCTGATATAGTAAATAGATTAGCCTCATATGCAATTTATCACAAACAATTATTTTATTAAAATTTTTCAGTACGTTATGAGGATATTTCCTGTCGAAACTATCTGCAAAAGTTTTTTTATTTATGAAAATATTTTAAGATCAGCTTTTTTGAAATTTTTTTGCACAATCTCATTACATAATATAGGATTGATTGTTATTGTTTTATTTGTTAATAGTTGTGTTACAAAAATAAATAAAGAAAGGATTCCTTTAACTTATAAGCAGGATATTGCTAAACCTGAATGGATAAATCAAATACCAATTGTTTTTGTCGGGAACTGGGACACAGAAGATCCATTCAGAAGCAGGATCGGAGGTAATTCTTTAGATTGGAAAGACAGATACCATGCAATTAATAATGAGGAAACCCTTATAATGCTTAAGGACATGGGGATTACCATGGTCATTACTCATTTTTTTAAAGGTTTTGGTCTTGAGGCAGAAAAAGAAAGCATAGAAGAGACTCGCAAGCTTGCTATATTATGTAGAAAACATGGACTAAAAATTGGTGTTTATGTAGGTAGTACTATCGGATATGAAACTTTTCTTGTTGAACAACCTGATGCTAAAGAATGGTTAGTCCCTGATTACTTGGGTGAACCGGTAATATATCAGTTTGGGCAAGGCTCACAGCCGTTTCGAAAGATGGTATACTTTATGCATCCTGGCTATATTGATTATATTAAGCGTGTATTAAGAGTTGCGATAGAGGATATAAAAGTCGATTTGATACATTTTGATAATACAGCAGGTCGGGCTGTAGCTCCGACATTTCATCATCCTCTTGCTATACAAAAATTTAGGGAATATTTAAAAAACAAATACTCTTCTGAAGTTTTAAAAGAAAGGTTAGGGTTTAGTGATGTCAGTTATATTGATCCTCCCCAATATAAATTAGAATTGGCTAAATTATCAGAACCTTACAGGTACTATTTCCATCGTTCTATTATTAAAGATCCTGTTTTCCAGGAATGGATTGATTTCAGATGCCAACAGTTAGCTGACTTCTATGGGATTATGGAGGAATTTATACATGATTTGAATCCTGATGTTGTTATAGATAATAATCCTGCTTTTGGCCTTACCGGATTGAATGAAAAATTGGTATGGGGTATTGACTATCCGAGATTACTCTCCCATACTAATTATATTTGGAGTGAGGAAGGCAATGAAGCTAAAATCAACAAAGAAGGAGTATTGATTTCCAAAATAAGAACCTTTAAGATGGCAACAACATTAAATAACAGAGTCTTATCTTATACTACTTCTCCCAGGTTGATGG
>CAZBWK010000037.1:0-7301 GCA_964495655.1 uncultured Prolixibacteraceae bacterium
CCGCAATATAAAACGCACGGAAATTCAGCCAGTCCATTAAAACATATTTTAGTAAACCTGTTGCTAAAACTGCTGTTATTTCGAGCCAACGCAGTTTATCAGGTACTTCCGAATCACTCATTTTTTACAGATTTTTCAACTCATTCAAAAGTTCGCGCAGATTAACGGTTGCATAAGTAGATGCATAATCAGACATGGCATAAGGTATAACCAGTTCATCATTATGTATCATCGAGCCACAGGAATTAACCACATTGGGAACATATCCTTCACGTTCTTCGGCATTGGGAACCAGCAGCGGAGATTTTAACCTCCCGATCTCTTTCTCCTGATTTTCCAGATCGAACAATGAAACTCCCAAAGAATACTCACGCATGGGACCAACACCATGTGTTATCACCAGCCAGCCTTCTGCATAGTTTGTTTATTGCATAATTTTTCTAAAGGTAATGGTTATAGCGGATTAATTGCAATCGTTATTTATTTCATTTCATGCGTTAATTTAAATCGTTGTTCCTGTGTTAATAGCGCTGTCAAACGAAAAATATCTGTTTTATGTTTCCCTTGATAAATTGTCTGTATCTAAATTTAATTTACAATAAATATATTATTATTCGAAATAAATATGATGCGACAAAGATTTTGTAGGCTAATCGTCAGCAAGTGTGCGCTCCACTAAAAGCGATATTTCCTTCAGTTATTGATCACCTGAAAGTTTTTTTTGAATTAATTTATCAATTGAAAGTTTGCCTGCTCCGTAAATAATAAGGAATATCAGCAGCAAGGTCATGGCAAAATCGGTTCGTGAATCATGAGCCATCGTCCAAAAACCATCGTTCAGAAGTTTGGGTATTTTGGTTGTATAAATGGCCGTACCCATAATGATCAGTAAGGGGATAGATGCAAGACGCGTAAATGATCCCATGAGGATTAAAATTCCACATACAACTTCAAATGAAGCTACAAAATAGGCTAAAAATTCAGCATTTTCAAACCCAATTTTGGTAAATCGCCCTACACCAACAATCTCCGGGAAAAGAAATTTCTGTATTCCTTCGGATAAAAACACCAAACCTACAATTAATCTTGGGAGAAGTGGTTTGTAGTCATCAACAGATAAAATAATTTTTGAAAAAAGGTGTTTCAATGTTTTCATGGCGTGTTATATTTTAAATTATTCCGGCACCCAATGCCAGGGAAAGCAATATGAGCATAATAGCAACTGTAATCTGTACAAAATGTAATGTTATTTTCTTTAGTAGTTTATTCCCGATATAAGCTCCGGCAATGGCTGCAATTGTTGCAAAAAGCACCAGGTTTAATTTGTCGGTCAGTCCTGCATTTGCAAATCTTGTTGCATAAATGCTCAACCGGGTAAAATCTACGAAAGTGGAAACCACAACTGCGGTGCCGATAAATGCTTCTTTTGACAAACCGGCCTTAATCAGGAATGCGCTTCTTAAGGCTCCCTGGTTTCCCGACAGGCCACCAAAAAAGCCGCTTAAAGCTCCTCCGAATGGAAGTTTATCCTTTCCAAACCGGAGGTTACTGAAGTACGGTATCAAGTCCATGCCAGCAAATATTATCAGCAAGACAGAAATTAAAAATTTAACAGGATAAACATCAAACCCTTTATTAAATAGCTGATAGCTTAAAAGAGGTTTTGCATCGGGAATATGAAGCAAAAGCCACGCACCGAAAATTGCTGCTATAACAGCAGGTATCCCGAAGCGGATCAGCGTGCTTTTATCAGCCTTTTTACCAACTAATATTAGTTTAAAGATATTATTAAAGAAATGAACGACTCCGGTTAGCGCAATGGCCAGATCAACAGGGAAAAATACCATAAAAACCGGTGTTAGAATGGTTCCCAGGCCAAATCCGGAAAAGAAAGTCAATATGGCCACTAAAAATGCTGCAATACAAATTACCAGGATCTCCATAACATTTTAGGTGCAATTTATAAATAATTGCTAATTTTCAATCTTTTAAATCAATGAGAGATTTATTTCCCTTATAAGGAATAAGCTGACCGATCTCCCTTTTCCCATAATTTAACTCTCTCATCTGCAAAATTTGTGTGACATTCGGGATCAAAATCAATAGGAATTGAGTTCCATGTTGGAACTAAGCAAACCGCCGTATCAGGACCTTATTGCATGGTGGTGTATGAGACACTCCCTCTCGGTGTTTGCTGGCGGGGCAGGCTACTTGATTAGGGGCTGTTATTGTTCAAGTCTGTTTATTTCTTTTCTTATTTCATCAAATATCTCAGGATTCATTATTACTTTTTTACCATCAGCCTTTGCTGAAAAAATATAAAATACCTTGCCACCGAATTCATTCTCAAATTTCTCATGTGCTCTTTGCTGTAATCCTTTTTCTTTGAAAATTTGAGATAACTGAATACCTGGATTAACGGGTTTGATTTGAAGTCCGATAAACTTATCTTTTATTTTGATAAAAAGTCAACATTGTAAAGTCTGTCCCATTTGTCTGGTGCCGGTTCAATTTTTAAGCCTAGTTCATATTCAAGCTGACCATAGATTGTTTTAATTTCTGTCATATATCCATCAAATGTCCGGTCAATTACGAGCTGAATAATATAGTCTATACAGTCTTGCTCAATAATTTCTTCAACTTCTGCTGAAATTACTTCAGTTATTTTAATGTAAAGTTTTTTCCCAAGTTCAATAATATGTTTTTATGAACGGACTTTAGAAAAGTAATATTCACGCCATTCTTCAATTGTTTTCGGCTCGCATTGTCTGATACTTTCAGATGTTGGCCCAACATTTCTTTTAAAATTCAACTGGAAACGATTCATTGCGCTGTTTAAAATCCATTCTTTTGCCATTTAAGTCATCTTAAAAAGGTTGAAAATTTTGATTTGTATTTAAAGTCAATTGATAAGTCAGGTTCTGCTAAGCCTTCCTTTAAAAGATGTGCATTTAAAAATGTTTTGTTTTTTAAGTATAGGTAGCATAACAGATTGTTTTGGTTGTCATATTTTTGATTGTCAAACTTTATAAAGACCTTTTGCCCTTTCGTCTTGTCATAAAGAAATTTTTTGGCTAAAACGTTTGAAATTTTCTTTTCTTTAACGCCAATTAGCCTTATAACAAGATCGTTATTCAACTTTATTAATTCCGGACTTATAATTTCTTTAACGGTGAAATAATCTTCTCGTTGCCCGCTATTTTTATCTATTTTAGAACCAAATTGCAATTTCTTCGGGTCAACTTTTTTATCTAGATTTTGAAAGTCAACAAAACGATAAGGTAAATTTTCAAATTCTTTTTTTGTATCAAGGTTAATTTTATCCTTAAGGAATTCGTATGTTGTACCTGCGATGTCTTTTTGATTGATATTCAATTTGTTTTTAGCTATTTCTATAAACTCCGGATTTATTTCATAACCAATTGAATTCCTTTCCAAGTTTCTTGCTGCCAGGGATGTTGTTCCGCTTCCCATAAACGGGTCTAATACTGTCTCACCTTTAAATGCGAACATTTTTATTAGCCTTTTTGGTAATTCTTCCGGAAACATTGCGATATGTCCATCTTGTTTTGCCCCGCTGAAATTCCAATGACCTGAAAAATACTCTTTCCACTCTTCTGTGGTCATTTTGGATTGTTCCTTTATTTCCTTACTGACTTTGGTTTTTGGATTGCCTAATTTTTTGAAAATTAAAATAAACTCATAATCAATTGAAAGAATACCGTTCCTTGGCGTGGGGAAACTACCCATTAATGAAGCTCCGCCTGTTGTATTGGTTGTTGTTTGTTTTTGCCAAATAATTGCTCCCATGTAATCAAATCCGATACTCTCACAGAATTTGATTATTTCTGTTCTTATTGGGGTAACTTTATAGCGACCATAATAAACAGCTCTTGCAAACTGGTCGCCAATATTCACACATAATCTACAACCCTTGTCAAGAACCCGATAACAATCTTTCCAAACAAGATTCAGATTGTTAATGTAGGTTTCGTAATCTTCGTGATATCCAATTTGATTTTTTATCCCATAGTCCTTAAGTTGCCAATATGGTGGCTAAGTAATTACCAGATGAACTGACTGGTCAGGAACAAGATTCATCTGTCGGCTGTCTCCGTTTATTATTTTATGTGTCGTTTTCACTATTCTGTCTTTTATTTACAAAGGTAGTCAATATATAAAAAATAGTTTGTCCGGGTTCCTGTGTTTATTAAGCAGCAAAAAAAATCTCTTTTTTTCGTGCCCTGATAGGATAATTATCAGGATAAAAAAAATGAACCTGGGAAAAACTGAAATAGCATCCTTTGATAGTAAACACATAATCCGTGATCATTTATCTTGTTAAATTTCACTGCCAATTGTAAATACTTTATTTAACCTCCTCTTGTGTTAACCCCTGCCGGGTCATTGCCATTAATATGTGACTGACTATAGTATGTATGTAGTGTGTTTATTTTCAATTATAACGTTAAAATTTATTTTCTGGTTTGTGAAAAAAAATACTTGCGTTGCGTTATTCGTTTTTTTATATTTGTATAACAGTGACTTATAGTCACAATAACTATCGGGATTCTTTTAAGGAGTATTGATATGATCAGCCAGTCTGATTATTGGTTTGCGGATGTAAAGCCATTAAATCAAAAGAGAAGTATTCCTTAAATGATGATGTTCTCACAAAAATTATATCTCCTTCCTACTGTATCAATTCAGCATAATTGGGAGCATATATTTATTATTTGAATAATCTGCAGAGAATATTAAAACTGTTTATTATGCCCCGGGAAATCAAATCATTCGAAGAATTTCACAAGCTGGTTCCGCTTATCATTCGAAAAGTAAACAGGGACCCGGAATTAGCAATAAGAGCAGCAGCAAACCCTCTTCTCGCCTTTGAAGAGATGGGGTTTAAAATGTCACCGGAATTAAAGAGAGAGGTTGAGTTGCGAATCCGGTTTTCAGAAGAAGAGATTAAAAAAATGACCATGTTGAAAAATGAAATCCGGACAATCACCGGTAAAGAGGTAGACCCTCTCTCGGAGAAAACGGTTGAAAGACTTCTTTTTAAAGACCTTAAAATTAAAAGGCCTTCAACTCTCAGGTCACTCAATTTACCTGAACCATTCCTGAAGAAAATTCAAAAAGGCAAGCAGGTTTTATTTGAAGATCCTCTGACAGCAATCAAAACAGATCATCCTGTTGTTGAAAAACTTCAGCAATACAGAAAGCTCTACCTGTCGAAACCGGGATTTGTAAGTAAGGATTTTTATGAAAGGATAAAGGCAGGTGAAGTTCGGTTGCCTGTGACAAATATCAAAATCAGAGTACATGAAAACCATCATTTAAGAGAGGAGGCCGATAATGCCTGAAACTCGCGGATTTGAAATAGTGGCAGAAATTAGCGTTACTGCCTTGCGTGAAATGCTAAAAGCTGCCTGGGACAACGGAGGAACAGACTCTGAAGGTGCAATACCGCATGAAGTACCCATCCCTGAAGGAACATCACTCGGTCCATACAGTGTTGAATCCGGCCAGGTTTCTATTCCTGAATCAGGACTCAATCTTGATATGGCTTCTGCTCATAACGGAGTGACAGTAACTCTGTCGACTCATATACAGGTGCAGCTTGATGGAGATACAATACCGGTACCTTCCCTCGCACTTTTAACCATGACTGCTGATATTGCCATTACCGCACCGTTTGGTATTATCCCCGGAACGGAGCAAAATATAGGCGTGATCTTTGAAGGTATGCCCCGGAGCAATGTCGCAGCCACACTTACCAGCGGCGATCCCATAGGCGGAATAACGCTCTCCATGATAAGAGAGTATGTACATAAGCTTTATGCAGATGAAGTGATCCCTCATTCAATAGAACAGACAGGCCAGAATTTCCTGGGATTTACTTTCGATTCGTTTATGCAGTTGTTTGACGATGAATCGGATGCAAACCGCGACATAGAAGTTGAACAGCCTGATCCGACTCATGTGAATGTTAAAATACCGTTTGAGCTGAGACTTAGCAATTTTAATGGCCCCCTTCCGGTACTTTCGCCAATGGGTGTGTCGGGCGACCTTATGATAAATGCTTCTTATAGTTATTCCGGGGGAAGGATCACCTGCCAAATGAATTCTGCAACAGTTGAGGTACAAAACATGCAGCCGTTAAGCGGCATTGAAGGAAACAACTACAGCACTAATGTTTCCATGGCAGGAATCATTGGGATCGATCTGGAGGAGCAGATAAAAAACCAGGTCAGGCTGCAGGCAAACAGTATGATAGCAGGATTGGATGATATTGAAATTGATGTGCCAACAGTCGCCCTGATCGAAGATCTTATTGAAGAGAAAGTGCATGAGGAATTGCTTAGCAGACGCTATTTCGGGGCATGGACTCCGGAAACCCCGGAGGGGTCGGATGTTACTATCACAGAGGTTAGGCCCAAAGCATTGAGCACTGCACTGGCCATAGCAGTTAATCCGCAAAACGGAGCTGACGAAAATGCATTAACAGATTTCATCCCCTCCGGAAATGCTTTTGCTGTCGGACTGGATGATACATTTGTGGAGCAGACTATCCAGGATATTGTTGACAGTCCACGCGACGAGGGTGGCTTTGGTGGTATTCCCTGTAATTTGGGTAATATCGAAGGACATAATACCGATATCAATTCACTTCACTGGGAATTGCAATCCGGAAGAATCCATTTTTGGGGAGAGGTTACTGTTCATGATGTTTTTTGCGGCGCTGATGCTGATGTTGACTTTTGGGCTGATATCGGACTGAGATGGACAGCACCTGATGCCAGTGGCGCCCAGACACTCGAACCATATATTATAGACAAAGATGCCAGTATTCCATGGTGGGCATGGCTGCTGGCTGTCCTGACCTTTCTTTTTGATATTATTATCGGGATAATCGTTATTGTTATCACTGCAATTATTGATAAAATAGTTGAGCGTGTCGGAGGAGCTGTGATGGAAGATGAGGTAAGCGGTAAACTCCAGGCACTGGGTGCATGGCCCCAGGAACTCCAGGGGATAGGCACGGTGACGTCAACGTTTGATGAAAATGTAATAATTGAAGCCAGCGGACTTATTTTTTACGGTTCGATACTGATAACATCTACTTACGGACTGACAATCGTCTCACCGGCCGACTCAGGAGGACCATATTACGGCAAGGCAGCAAGCCCTATTCACCTGCATGCCGGCATGGCCCATCCCAGGATAATTTATAAATGGAACCTGGGGAAAGGCCTGACTGCCGATGTTCCTTCAGTTGACCGTATTTTTGATGATAA
>CAZBWK010000037.1:7311-35030 GCA_964495655.1 uncultured Prolixibacteraceae bacterium
TTTGTTGTCAGAGTGACAGTTAAAGTGAATGAACCTGGTGGAGCAACAACTAATAATGCTGTCTTTGTAAAAGTAGAAAATGTGCCGGCAGAGGTTAATGCAGGTACTGACATAGAGGCTTTTGAAGGTGAAGAGATAAATTTCACAGGGAAGTTTACGGATAAAGAGTACCCTGATACCCATGAAGCGGTATGGTTCTTCGGTGATGACTCGCTGCCACAAGAGGGTACGGTTACGGAGACAAATGACCCTCCCATAGCCAAAGGAACGGTAACAGGAAAACACGCTTACTGCAATAATGGCACTTATACTGTAACCCTCAGGGTAATGGATAAGGACGGAGGAGTGGGAGAGGATACCCTCAATGTCATGGTCAAAAACCTTCCGCCGAAGGTGGTTACACCTGAAATCTTTTATGCCTATCCATGTACACCTGTAACTTTAGTTGCTGAGTTTACCGATCCGGGCTGGTGCGATTCACATAAAGGAACATGGAAATTCGGTGATTGCAGCGCCCCTATGCCTGCCACGGTAAAGGAGATAAATCTCCCGCCTCAGGCTTATGGAATCATTGCAGCTACCAATACTTATAAGCATTGCGCTACTTTTTTGGCCGAGGTTACAGTTACTGATTCTGACGGAGCATCAGACACAGCCACACTTCCTGTTCAGGTTGTTGATATTAAGAACAAGGATTTTGAAGGGGGATCCAGAAATCTCCTTGTAGGGACCGTGGCAAATGACTGGGAACCTTATGCTAAATCCACTGAAAGCAGTCATGCTACCCTCGCAGCTGCAGTGACAACTGCCGGAATGCCAAAATACCGTCCGGCAGAGTTTGTTGTTCATTCAGGCCAAAGGTCGCAGTGTATATATTCTGAAAATCCTTTTAAAGGGGGTATTTATCAGAAAGTATGTACTAATGAAGGCTGGGATTATCAGATAAGTGCATGGTATCATATAAATGAGAATTTCAAGGGAATTTGTCGCCTCGGTGTTGATCCCTCAGGAAATATCGATCCCGGATCACCAGAAATAGTGTGGATGGAGGGTTCAGAACAGCACGTATGGGATCAGTTGGCAGTGAGGGTTACCGCAAAAGCAGGGGAGCTTACTATTTTTCTTGAGTCACAATCGGTTGAGAGAGGTTGTGACACCTATTTTGACGATGCCAGGCTGCAGGCTTATCCCTGTCCGCTGAAAATGCCTGAACCGCCTGAGAAACATGAATCCCAAAAAGCGTGCGTTGACTGGAAAGATGAGAAAAGGTCTTACAGTGTGGGAACTTCTTACAGTAAAAACAATTTTTCATTTATCAGCAATTCACAGAGGGAGATGCGGATTGTCCTCTGGGGCCTGCCTGAAGGTGCAGGGAAGCTCTCTTTCCCGGACGAGGGTATAAAAATCAATCTTCCCTTTGAAGCAGATAAAGTGGATGCCCGTGTTGCAAATTATACTCAAAAACCTGTTAAAATGGAGGCTTTTAACAGGTCAGGTGATATGCTGGGTTCCTGCACAACCTCTGAGAATAATAAGCCTGAGGTAATAGAATTTAAATCAGAGAATATCGATTCACTCGTGCTGAAGGGGGGTGGTAACGAGGCATTGTTAATAAAGCTCTGTATCTCATCCGGAGTTATTTCCAAAGAAAAATATAAGACACCTGAGAAAACAGTATCCCGGGATAAACCTGACTCTGCAAAAATTAGTAACAATATATCAGTAACAGATAAAAAAGTTAAATATGGCAAACCAAAAAAATGATGTAACAATAGTTGCCTGGCCGAAAGAGACTGCAAAGCTGGAACATCAGTTCAAGAAGGGGAGTCCCTGTGAATTGCTGGTAACGTTTCAGAAAGACCCGGCCAATGTTGTGATACACACAACTCCTGAAACTCCGTTTAATGTGGATATGGCCATGAATGTCGCGGTAAAGAATACTGTGCCTGTATGCCTGAAATTATGCGAACCTGTATGCGCCAAAAGTGATTATACAATTAGTTTGAATATTTTCGACAGGCCTGTGGGGTCTATATCCGTAAAAGGTATGACAAAGATTTTCAACTGTTTTAAGGAGACTAAACCTCAACGTACCTGTCTCGATTTTAAAGAACTGAAAGATGGTACGGTGATCAGGGAAGAACTGACATATTACGGTTTGAAATTTGTGCCTAATGCTAATGAACTGAAAGTTTATTCAAGTGGTGAACCTGCAGGAATGAACAAACTCAGGTTCCCTGCCGAAGGTGTGAAGATCGTATTTCCTTTCCCGGTTGACAATGCCGGCTTTACGATTATAAATCACGGTTCCCCTTTCCTGAAATTTGAGGTGTATAATAGCGAAGGATTAATACGTACTGTTGAGGACGAGGTGCATGATGAACCCAAAGTGATTACAATTGAGGAAGAAGATTTTACCACTGTGGTTATTTCCGGAGGGAGTAATGAGGCTGCATTGCTTGAAGTGTGTTATGCAGCTTTTTAAATTGAAGTCATTCGCCGGGTTTGCTTATGTCAGGGTGCCTGACATAAGTGAATGATTATTTGTAAAAAATATATTAACTTGCTATGGTTACCAATGAACTAAAAGAATAATCATATGGAAAACAAAAAAGAGACTAAATTTAACAGAGGGGCAAAAAGCGAATCTGCACAGGGTAGTTCGTTTGGGAAAAAGGATATCGGAGATGCCCGTGAAATACTGAGTAGTTTTGCCAGAACTACTTCCGAGGTGGTTGAAAAAGCCGCAATGATCCTTGAGGAAGAGGTTGCTGCAGGAGTTATTGCAGCGAAGCAGCTGGAGAATAAATTTATCGATTCTGAGAAGATCAGGGCTGAAAAGGATGAAGTGGTAATGCAACGATTCAGAACTGATGCACATGAGGTCATCGATATAATGATGGATGCCCTCACTGTTGTCAGTAAATTCAGCAGGAAACTCTCCGGTAATTTAATTTCCATTATAGATCCCGAAAAGAAAGGTGCTGAAGATTCCGGTATCCCTACCCTGGAAATGCCTGAACCGATAAAAGCGGGTGAAAGATCAGAGGTTGTCATGACATTGCAGAACAACGGAGAGTCAGATACCGATCTATTTACTATTGCAACTACCGACCTGATAAGCTCCGGCGGCGATAAAATTAACTCAGCAAACATTAGTACTGACCCCAAAGAGATAAGAATAAAGGCTTCAGAGAAAATGAATGTTAAGGTCATAGTTAAAGTTCCTGCAAAGACATCTCCGGGGAGTTATTCAGGACTTATACAGGCATCAAACCTGAATAATTTCAAGGCTGTCCTGGTTGTTAATGTGGCCGGTTAAATTAATGGGAAAAAATAACAATCATCAGTTTGTAATCGGGGAGCTTAAAAGATACAATCAAATTACCCTCAGCATACTTCATAATTATTTGCCCAAAAGGGAACCGCGCAGATTTTTATACGACATTGTATCTGATTACCCCTCACGGCCGGGGAAAGGATTCAGGCCGGGACTTTGCATATCTACATGTAAGGCGTTTGGCGGCTCTGAGGAGACTGCCCTGAATTCGGCTGTGGCTATAGAGTTGTTTCATAATGCTTTTCTTATCCACGACGATGTTGAGGATGAATCAGAATTCAGAAGAGGAGGGGAGACCTTAAATAAAAAATACGGACATAGTATCGCCATTAATGTCGGTGATGCCATGAATGTTTTAAGCCTGCGTCCCCTGATGAGCAACCTGCCAAAGCTTGGTCCTGTTTTAACATGGTCAGTCTTTCAGGAGATCGAGCACATGGTGACGCAATGTGTTGAAGGCCAGGCAATGGAGCTTGGCTGGGTGAAGGAAAATACCTGCGACCTGGAGGATGGTGATTACCTGAAGATGATTTTAAAGAAAACATGCTGGTATACTACTATACATCCGTGCCGTATAGGCTGTCTTATTGCCACTCAGGGTGACTTCAATCTTGATCTTTTTAACAGGTTCGGTTATTATATGGGATCTTCTTTCCAGATACAGGATGACCTGCTGAACCTGCTTGGCGAAGAATCCAACTACGGAAAGGAGATTGGAGGCGATATATGGGAAGGGAAACGGACATTGATGCTTATCTATCTTTTCAGGAGTTGCAATGAGGATGAACATATCCGTCTGAAAAAGTTCCTGGAGACACGACGGGCCGACAGGATATATTCAGATGTCAAATGGGTTTATGACCTGATGTATAAATATAACTGTTTCGATTATGCCGTTAAATCTGCCAAACAGTTAGCAGGAGCAGCACTGAAAGAGTTTTTTTCAGTTTATGGGCCTTTACCCGATTCAAAAGAAAAAGAATTCATTTACAAAATCATTCTTTATATGATAGAGAGAGATTTATAATTTTTTGCTTCAGCTCATTGATACATGGTGTGGGGTAATGTTATTTATCTTTAATACATCTGACAGCTAAACCGTATTTTTTTTCAGCTGCTATATTTCTTCCTATCTGTGTGCTTCCCACTCCGAAATGACGATATACTGCGCAAGAGCCTGATGTTTCAGTAGAAGTCCAGTAAGTAGCTGTCCGCGTCATATTGCTGAATAGGCCATTATCGGCCCGCCGTCCGCCCGGAACAACTGAAAAACCAAACTCATCTGTAACTTTTTCATTTGAATCAGCCCAGTTTCCGGTTCCTTGCTCTTTCAATTTACCTCCTTCGCCGGTGCCACGCATGGCTGTGCCTTCAATTTGCTCCGGTGTCATTCCGAGGAATTCTTCAAGTTTTTTCCAGTCATTATCAGTGGCGACTCTCCAGCCCTTTGGACACAGGCCGGGAGTGCCGGCAGCCCACCAGTTATACATTGCCCCGTAAGTCTCCTTGGTTGAAATATCATTATCATACCATGCATAAGCAGGTGCGTCAATATGTCTCCATTCGGTAATATCAGTAACATTCGGAATTGGTGTCCCGTCATTATACCTGGTGGTCTTTAAATCCTGGCCCAACCACTGCTGTTCGCCTATGGTTACCACAGAGTATGCATTGCCGTCAATATCTTTCACCGTCCGGCTGCCCGTTTTTTGCATGGCACAACTTGAGGAGATAAATAAAGCGCAAATAATTAAAATTTTAGGTAAATATGTTATGCTTCTCATACTGTTTTATTTTATCGATTATTTTTAATACATCTGACACTAAATCCGTAATTTTTTGCAAAAAAGCTACGGTAAACTTTCTTTTTTTCACTGTTTACAGTCCGGCTCCAGGCATGAGTGTCTGTATACTCTGTACCTGACCACCAATAGCCGTTAATCCCCTGTTCATAGAAATCTCCGGGGTACCAGTAATTACCAAACCGATAACCTCCGGGAATTGGAGAGAACCCACTGGCAGTCGCTCCTGATATATCAATTAGTTTTTGCCAGTCCTGATCTGTAGGAATACGCCACCCATCAGGGCAGAGTTTGCCTGTATTTACTGCGTGCCAGTTATACAATGCACCGTAATGATCCTTATTTGCTATATCATTGTCATACCATGAATAGGCAGATGAGGTGGCACGCGCCCATTCCCTTAACTCAGTGATATTTTGAATATCCGTGTTGTCATTAAATTTTGTTGTTCTCAGGTTTTCCTTCATCCATTCCTGATCTCCTATAATGACAGTATTATATGCATTGCCGTCAGCATCTGTTAAGGTCTTGGTTTGTAACTGGGCATTAATTTGGGTAAATATTCCGGTACCCGTCAGCAACAGAGTGATTAGTGTTAGCCGGTAAATCCAAACAGCGTTTTTCATTCGTTTAAAATTTTTTATAATTACTTGTAAATAAACTAATTAAAAATTTGAGAACTTATGGAACCGTTCGTTCCTCACTCTCACAAGAAAATTTAAATCATTCTTTTTTGTGAAAAATTTAAGAATTAAAATTTTCATGCTCGTTTCATATGATTTAAATTTAATTTTTCAATGGTATTTAAATATCATAGAAGGCAGTAATTCGCCAAACCTCACGGATTCAAAAATAAAAAAAAAATTAAATGAAGGATATTAAATAGTAAAAATTGGAAGTGTAAACCTTAAATTCACTCTTTGTTATTACAACTATAAAAAGCAGATGTTTAAAAAGTTTATATTACAGGTAAGCGTATACAGAGGATCCCTGATTTTATATCTGCATATTTTACAGAAGGGAACATTTTAAAATATTTTTTATGAAGATTATGTTTAGTTTACATTAGATGAGATAGTGGCGGTATTTCTCATGATTTAAATAAATTATAGTCAGTACGTTAACAGTATGTTAACCATTTAGTCCGGTTAAACTATTGTGTGCACAATTCAATTATCGGGATTATTTTTGCCGCCTGAATAATTCTTAAATAGTATGGTTATTAAACAATTTTATCTGATTCATTGTTCTCTTTACTATTCTTTCTAATCCAGACACAATAATTAATCAACTCTTTATCTGAAATATTTATTTTATGAGAAGACTATTTTTACTCTTTCTCGTAATGCCGTTAATTGTAAAAGCTCCGGGATTGCAAGGTTTAGCAAAAGAAGCTTTATTAGAGCATTATGAGGTTAAGGTTCTGGAATATGAAGTAAGGGACCGGATTAATGAGATAAAAACCAAGGAGTTTAGCATATCATCACTGAAGGAATATATAAATCTCGTTGATCCGTCTCTGATGGGAGTTCCGATGAGGCAGTTTATTCTTGAGACAGGATGGTTTAAAAGTGAGCTCTTTAAAGTTTATAACAACATAGCAGGAATGAAGTATCCTTATGTGAGGAAAACGACAGCAACAGGTATTGCTATGGGATATGCAAGATATAAGCACTGGACAGACTCTGTTGATGACTATATCTACTGGAGGGATCACTGGAAAAGTAAGGGTTACGAAACAGATAATTACTATGATTTTTTGAATGATATTAATTATTCTATATCACCCGGTTACGAAAAATTGTTAAGAGCTATTGATATTTAAGAATATTGAAATTTTAAATATAATTTTGTAAAAGGGATAAGGCTTTTGGGACTTACATTTTCAAATTTTGCAGAGGAACAAAACAGGCAGCCGGTTAAGCTTACTATTGAATTTTAATGTTATAATCATATGAAGATAATAAGATACCTTGATTTTTCAGAAGAGACACACTTTGGTCAGTTAGATGATAATGGTAATGTATACAAAATTGAGGGAATCATCTTCGGTAGTTACCGAACATCGAAAGATATTGCGGAGGTGAAGAAAATATTGGCTCCGTTAGTTCCGACTTCGATATTATGCATTGGCCTTAATTACAGACACCATGCTGAAGAAAGCAAAATGAAAATACCGGAATTTCCCATTCTTTTTTTAAAAGCAGTTAATTCTGTTCAAAATCCGGGAGACCCGATATATATACCCCGTAAACTTGCAAGTGAAGAGGTGGATTTTGAATGTGAACTGGCTGTTATTATTGGAAAGGAATGTAAAAATGCAACCAGGGAGGATGCACTGGATTATGTTTTCGGATATACGTGCGCAAACGATGTCAGCGCCCGTGACTGGCAGGTAAGGTATGGTGGCGGTCAGTGGTGCCGGGGAAAGACTTTTGACAGTTTTTGTCCGCTGGGCCCGCATATAATCACATCAGATGAAATTGACAATCCCAATGATCTGCAGATAAAAACCATATTGAATGGAGAGATTGTGCAGGACTGGAATACAAATGATATGATCTTTGATGTTCCGGCGCTTATTGAGTTTTTGAGCGGCAGCACAACACTCCTGCCGGGTACGGTCATTCTTACCGGAACTCCTCATGGTGTGGGGATGGCAAAAAAACCACCCCGCTGGTTGCAGCAGGGTGATTCTGTTGTTATTGAGATAGAAAATATCGGACAACTGGTAAATCCTGTTGAACTGGAAAATACCTGAACCAGTTCACTCAAATGTTTCGAACAGGTTCATGATAGTATCAACTATTTTTACTGATGCCTCATATTCAAATCTATTGGTCCAGGTTTCGTAACCACCCCACTCGTGCTGTCTGGGTGTGGGCAGGTATCCGTATGAACCGTTAGCAAGAGAAACGGTAAAGGTTGGCTTGAATTTGCTTTTCGCTTTTATCTCAAGGCCAATCTCGGCAAATGTTTCAAAAGGAATAGTAGCTATTGCCAGATCACCGATCTTGAAAGATTGCAGAAGTATATCGACATTATCCGGCATATCAAGACGGTTTAACAGTCCTTCATTATAATGCTTGCTGCTGCCATGAGGGCCAACCCGCTTATCAGGTCCTGCCAGAACTTCCCTTGCATGTTTGATCATTTTACTGTCAGGCTTCCTTACTTTTAAAGTCAGCTCCTGTTGTTTTGACTGGATTCCGGCCCAGTCATGGTGGTTTATCTTATTGTAAACTCTCATAACCTCCCTTGCAACATCATCTGCCACTACCTTCATCCTTGCATAAGGCGGATAATTATGGCCGGGTACAGCATAATTGATGTTGTTAACATCACCGGAAGTACCGTTGGACATGATTCCTACAAACGGGGGATCATTACGGTCAGCCCCCAGTAATTCCTGAATTCGGTCAGCAAATGCTGCAAAGTAATCTGCAGAGATATGTCCCCTGGGAACGCCGCCGACATAGTGCAGTGAATAGTTTGCAAACAAGGCTATAGGTTTTCCATCGATTGACTGAACAGAGATGATTGAAACTTCAGGATCAGGTTCTCCGGCGGGTTTTACAATATTGGGATTTAACCTACCGGGATTCATCATAACCTTATCTTCCCCTCCGTAAGGATTTGGCACGGGACTGCCCGGTTTCATGAACCAGCGTCTGACAAACACATGCTCGGGGACACTCCCTACTCCCCATCCGATACGCGCAGGTTCAAGGTTATAAATAGCTTTTCTTGCTGCATCGGCTATCCTTCTGATTACAAATTTTTGATAATCATCAAAAGGCTGCGGTCCTGAAGCGCGCGCCATCGAATGTGTGTGAGTAGCTGATACCATTACATTTTCGGGTGGCAGATCATTCTCTTCGTGAATGATACGTTTAGCTTCATCTATTAAATCGCGATTTAACCCTATAATGTCAACTACAACAAAGGCTATTCGGTTTTCACCGTCATCCAGAACCAGGCACCGGGCATGTAATTCGTCGTGAATATTTTCAATGGCCGGACTGCTTCTCATCTCTATGTCCATAGGAGGAGAAGTGTTCGTGGTTGCAGCGCCTGCCTGAAATAATTTTTTCGGAGCCTGCTGCTGAGAATTAGAACCGGCATATAAATGGATTGCAGATAATAATATGAAAAAAATGCCGGCGAAATAAGATAATTTTTTTTTGCTGATCATGATGTGTTAGTTTTAAATTAGTAAAAGTCTGTTTATGCAAAAACGTTTGATTTATATAAATTAGTTACTGCCATTTATCAATGGTGTATGCAACAAATATAGTAAAATATGAGTCTTGTGATAATGCTTCACTATTATTGATTCATTTTTACAGAAATATTTATCATGGTATTCAGTATAATTCTCCGGAGGTCAAAGTTTTCTGCTTCCCGATCCAGGTAATTTAATGTTTGCTAAATGCATTTTTTGTTTATAAGTTCAAGTTCATTTCGTACTTTTACAAGACTAAAATTCAATAAAATGTCATTGCGAACTGAACTAAAAAAACAAGGAGATTACCTTTTCCGGAGCAGAAGTTATCTGCCTTTAATAATAATGGCACCGGGAATTTATATTTATGTGATTCACATAACCAGGGTTGCCGGGATCATGGAAAAGAACAATCTGATTTATGAGTTGGCGTGTTTTGCTGTTTGCATGCTGGGTTTTACAATCAGGGTTATTACTATTGGTTTTTCGGCAGACAGCACATCAGGCAGAAATACAACTGCCGGACAGATTGCAGACTCCCTTAATACAACGGGCATGTATTCTTTTTGCCGGCATCCTTTGTACCTTGGCAACTTTTTAATTTGGCTGGGAATTGCTGCTTTTACACATAATTTCTGGTTTATTGTTGCCTTTATTTTTATTTTCTGGGTCTATTACGAAAGAATTATGTATGCTGAGGAGGAGTATCTCATTGGCAAATTCGGTAATGAATACCTCAATTATTCAAGTCATACGCCGGCCTTTATTCCCACTTTGAAATATTATAAAAAACCATTTCTTTCTTTTAGCTTCAGAAAAATTATCAGGCAGGAAAAGGCAGGTATCCTGAATCTATTCGCAGTTATTCTTCTGCTTAGAGTCGCGGGAGAGTATTTCAAAAAAGGAGCAATGCATGTTGAACTCTTTTGGATTGTGGGATTTTGCGTTTCATTATTATTGTATCTGGTAATTAAGATATTGCAAAAAAAGACCCTTATTTTTTCTATCGACAGACGTAAACCGGTGCTTTAATTCCGGGATCAATAACGCCGGTAAAGACTGGGTTTAGAAAAGAATTAAAAATAAAAAGTTGCTTTTCAGTTTATTCAGAAATTTTTCAGCTATAACAAAGTGTTAATTTATATTAAAATATAAAAATAATAAAAGATCTTTTAATATTAAATTGATTTAATATTGTACTTTTACTTATTAAATAATTTAATATCCAAGGTTATGAAAACAAAGATTTTTTTATCAACTGTTTTTTTCTTGATTACAAGCGTTCTGTTAGCCCAAAACAGTATACCGCTTATAGGTTCCAAGGCTCCTGTATTTGTTTCAGAAACAACAAACGGGACATTAAAATTTCCTGATGATTTTGGGCGCAAATGGAAAATATTATTCAGTCACCCGGGAGATTTCACTCCGGTATGTACGAGCGAAATTCTGCATCTGGCAATAATGCAGGAAAAGTTCGCTCAACTTAATGTTGAAATTGCTGTGTTATCAACGGACAGTAAAAATTTACATCTGCTATGGAAAAAATCTATGGAAGAGGTGCTAAGTAAAGGCGCATCAGAGGTAAAGATAAATTTTCCCTTAATTGCAGATGAACGGGCCGATATATCGAAATTATACGGCATGCTACATCAACCGGTAAGCACAACCAGGTCTGTAAGGGGTGTTTTTATTGTCAATCCTGATAATATTGTAGAAGCAACCTATTTTTATCCGATGAATATCGGACGTAATATGGAGGAGGTTTTACGGACAGTGCAGGCATTACAAACTTCACAGGCTAATAACTTATTTACTCCGGCAAACTGGACACCGGGAGGTGACCTGTTAGTTCCACATTTCCCGTATACACGCGAAGAACTGGCTGAGGAGCCTGAGAAATTCAATGAGTTTTATAATATCGGGACTTTGCTATGGTATAAAAAGAATAAATAGTTAGTTAGCAGAACTCAATTTATCAGATAAAATGCTGCCTTTCTTAAACAATCTGACCGGCAGCATTATTTTTGCATCTTTTCCTTTATAAATGATAAACAAGAAGATGCCTGAAGAACAGCGATCTGTTTAAAACCGGGCAATTGATTTTATTAGCTAAGACCTGAGATTATATAACCTGCTTTTTTCAGATATTTTTTCAGTTCAGGAATAGTGATTGTCCCGAAATGAAATACCGATGCAGCCAGTAAAATTGACGCTCCCGCTTTTATTGCCTCAGGGAAATGCTCAAGTTTACCTGCTCCTCCGGATGCCACTACTTCTGCATCAACAGCATCTTTGATGGCCCTGATAACCGGAAGGTCGTAACCTGTAAGAGCTCCGTCACCTGCTTTGCTGGTGGGCAGGATTACCGGAATTCCGTACCCGTCAATACGTCTTGCCCATTCAATGGCATCTGTGCCTGTAGCTATTCTCCCGCCGTTAATATAAACTTCGTACCCGGAGGGCATTTTTTCGTTTTTATCAACATCAATAGCTACAGTGATTTTTTCAGCTCCAAAGGCTTTTATCATTTCGGGAATAAGATCAGGATTACGAAAGGCGGCACTGCTGGTTGATACTTTATCAGCGCCCGCTTCCAGTATAGCACCTGCTGATTTAATATCTGATATGCCGCCACCTACAGTGAAAGGTATGGTGACAACTCCGGCAACAGCTTTAACTACATCAATCATAGTGGCCCGGTTTTCATGTGTGGCGGTTATATCAAGCATGGCTATTTCATCTGCTCCCGCCACACAATAAGCTTTTGCGCATTCAACCGGATCTCCCGCATCCCTTATGTTAACGAAATGTACACCCTTTACAACCCGTCCGTTTTGCATATCCAGGCATGGCATAATTCGAATTGGCTTGTCCATTTTTTCTGTTTTTTTTAATATGTGCAAATGTAATAAAAATAGCTTTTAAGATCAGATCAATTTTTTTACAAAGTTTAAATTTGCAATTTTCAACGGATCAACAGATATCTCCTTTTCAATTTAATATTGAATTTATTATAATCAATTAAGGAATATATTAATTTTAGGATGTAATATTTTTAATATTTTTTGAATGAAAATATCCGATATAGAAAATATTGAATTAAAATACCTCAGCATCGAGGATTACCAGGAGTTGAAAGAGGTTATGATCTCTGCTTATCAGTCAATGCCTGAAGCATACTGGCATGAAAAACACATACGGGCTCTCATCAGTAAATTTCCGGAGGGCCAGGTGGTAATTAAAATAAATGGCCACCTTGCTGGATCAGCTTTGTCAATTATCGTTGATTATGATCATTTTACTGATAATCATACATATAAAGAGATTACTGCGGATTATACATTCAATTCTCACGACAGGAATGGTGATATTTTATATGGTATTGATGTGTTTATAAAACCCGAATACAGAGGTCTTCGTCTGGGAAGAAGACTTTACGATTACAGAAAGGAACTTTGTGAAAAATTAAATCTCAGGGGGATAGCATTTGGAGGCAGGATACCTAACTATCATAAATATTCAGATAAACTGAGTCCGAAGGAGTATATTCAGAAGGTGAGGAATAAGGAGATCCATGACCCGGTGCTCAATTTTCAGATATCCAACGATTTTCACCCTGCAAAAGTATTAAAGGGATATCTGGAAGGAGATGAGGCATCAAATGAATATGCAGTATTGCTGAAGTGGGACAATATTTACTATGAAAAACCTTCAAAAAAGGCAGCTACAAAAAAGAAGGTAGTCCGCATAGGTTTGATCCAGTGGCAGATGAGGCCTTATAAAAATTTAGATGAGGTGATGCAGCAGGCTGAGTTTTTTATTGATGCAGTTTCCGGTTACCGTTCCGATTTTGCCCTTTTCCCTGAGTTTTTCAATGCCCCTTTAATGGCTGAGAATAACCATCTGTCAGAGCCGGAGGCAATTCGTGAACTGGCAAAGTACACCGGTAGCATAATTGAAAAATTGTCAGAATTTTCTATTTCTTATAATATAAATATTATTTCCGGCAGTATGCCCGAGGTAATAAATGGTATTTTATACAATGTGGGTTATCTCTGTAAGCGTGACGGAACAGTTGAACGATATGTGAAAATTCATGTTACCCCCGATGAGGTTAAAGTGTGGGGAATGCAGGGAGGAAGCGAGATAAAAGTATTTGACACTGATTGTGGTAATATAGGGGTATTGATCTGCTATGATGCTGAGTTTCCCGAGTTGTGCCGTTTATTGGCGGAGGATGGTATGGATATATTGTTTGTGCCTTTTCTGACAGACACCCAGAATGGATATTCCCGGGTCAGGCATTGTGCTCAGGCCCGGGCCATAGAAAATGAATGTTATGTTGTTATCGCCGGGTGTGTGGGAAATTTACCTAATGTTCATAATATGGATATACAATTCGCGCAATCTATGGTTTTTACACCTTGCGACTTTGCATTTCCCACTAACGGGATAAAGGCTGAGGCTACTCCAAATACGGAAATGATCCTGATAGCTGATGTAGATATTGATCTTTTGCGGGAATTAAATCAATTTGGGAGTGTGAGAAATTTAAAAGACAGGAGAAAAGACCTGTTTGAACTTAAGAAAAAAGTTGTTTAATGTATTCAGAAAGTACTATAACTGTAAGAAAAGCATCAGGTGAAGAGGAACCTTTCGATGCAGGTAAATTAAAGCGTTCTTTACTGAGAGCTGGCGCTGAAGATATTGTGGCCGCTAAAATTGTAGCCAATATAAAGGATTGGATTTATCCGGGAGTATCTACAAAAAAGATTTATTATCGTGCAATATCAATTTTACGCAGCGAAAAGACCGTTTCAGCATTGCGATATAAACTTAAACAGGCAATGCTTGAACTCGGTCCTACCGGATACCCTTTCGAACATTTTGTCGGAAAAATATTTGAAGCAGAAGGATACAAAATCAAGGTGGGAAAGGTAATTGACGGATATTGTGTATCACATGAAATGGATGTTATTGCTACCAACAGAACAGACCAGATTCTTGTGG
Source organism: uncultured Prolixibacteraceae bacterium (assembly GCA_964495655.1). Taxonomy (GTDB): domain Bacteria; phylum Bacteroidota; class Bacteroidia; order Bacteroidales; family Prolixibacteraceae; genus JAAYJR01. The sequence continues at coordinate 21,689 of CAZBWK010000037.1, forward strand.
AGTGTAAATACAGCAGTTCCCAGGGTAAACAGGTGAGCATTCAGGTGCCTCTTTATGTTCGTTCACGTGTTGATGATATAATAAGAAAAAGAAAAGAGTTGCGTGAATATGAAGGAGTTGATTTTTTAGGTTGTGTTGTTACAAATACACGCTTTTCGCTCGATTCTGTTGAATATGGTAAATGCTCGGGAATCAGATTGCTGGGATGGGACTTTCCTGAAGGTAACGGACTTAAAGAGATAATTGAAAGAGAGAAAATATATCCTGTCACAATTCTGTCTAATCTCACGAAAAAGGAAAAGAGGATACTGATGGAACAGGGTGTAGTTACCTGTTCTCAACTGACAGATAACTTTCAACTGATTGATCAGTTGCAACTTACAAAAAGAAAATATAATGCTCTGAAAATAGAGCTCAAAAAAATTTCTAATAAAAAGTAACTAATAAAAAATGTATTATCTGTTGAGGCTTATTGTATCTGCTCTGTTTTTTATAAATATTTTTTTCACTCAACCCGGAGAAGATAAAGTTTTTATTGATTTCAAGACAGAAGAATTTAACTTCATGGGTCGTGAAGCAAAAATTGTTTTTCCTAAAACTCCTGATAAGGAAGGAAACTGGATCTGGCGGGCACGTTTTTGGGGTCATGAACCACAAGTTGACAAAGCATTGCTTTCCAAAGGTTTTCATTTAGCTTACGTTGATGTGGCAGGATTGTATGGAAACCAGGAAGCTGTTGAGATATGGAATCGGTTTTATGAGTTTGTAACCGCCAAATATAAATTAAGTCCGAAAGTGGTACTCGAAGGGATGAGCAGGGGAGGATTGATAATATATAACTGGGCATCGCAAAATACAGATAAAGTTTTATGTATATATGCAGATGCTCCGGTTTGTGATATAAAAAGCTGGCCGGGAGGATTGTTTAGAGGTACAGGTACTCCCGCATCATGGGTTGAGTGTCTTCAGGCTTATAAACTGGATGAAAATTCAGTTCTCGATTTTGAAGGGATACCTTTGAATACCTGCGTTAATATTGCAAAAGCAGGGATACCCGTAATCCACGTGTGCGGAGATTCTGATGAAGTGGTTCCATATGAGGAGAATACTGAATTGCTTGCAAAAAAATTCAGGGAAGCGGGAGGTGAAATCAAAATTATTCTTAAAGAGGGGGTGGGACATCATCCCCATTCTCTGGAAGATCCAACTCCGATAGTAGATTTTATTCTCTCGAAGATCAGGCTGACAAAGTAGGCTTATGAAAATATTTGACCTGTCACATACTATTAATGAAAGTATTCCGGTTTATCCGGGAACGCCACAACCTGATATCAGAAAATTTGCATCTCTCAATAAGGACGGATTCAGGGAAACCATTCTGTGTTTTTCATCACATACAGGAACTCATATTGATGCTCCTTACCATATGGTAGAAAATGGCAAAAAAATTGACCAGTTTCCGCCGGAGACATTCACAGGCCGCGCTGCAGTGGTAACTGTACCTGCAGGAGACCAATTTATAGAGAGAAAAATAATAGTGGATAGAGGAATTGATTTTCAGGATATTGACTTTTTGCTTTTTTGCACCGGATGGAGTAAATATTGGGGCAGCAATGAATACTTTACAAATTTTCCGGTGCTTTCTGATGAAGCAATTGAATTATTGCTTTCTATTAATCTGAAAGGTGTGGGATTTGATACAATTTCTGTTGACCGGCAAGGCAGTACCGACTGGAAAATACATTTATCCCTGTTGGGAAAGGGGATGATAATTGTAGAGAACCTTAATATTCCTGAGGGAATTCCGGCTTTGGGTGACTTTTTTTGTTTTCCTCTTCTTTATGGCGATGCGGATGGTTCTCCGGTAAGAGCAGTTTTTATTTCATAGTTGCAGGAACAGCCCCGGATAATCTTTTTCGTTAAAACAGTTTTAATTAATTGCTGATTGTAAGTTAGTTGATTTAAAAACAGTGACTGTTGTACCTGTGTTTTTTTTGAATGCCCTGTTAAATGAACTTAGTGAACCAAAGCCGGATTCTGTCGCAATAACCTGAAGTGAATAATTGATATTGTCACCATTTAATAATGTAATAGCATATTCTGTACGATATTTGTTAATGAGATCATTAAAACTTAATTGGAATTCAGTGTTTATTAAATTTGACAGGTAGGTGCGGTTTGTATTCAGTTCTCTGCAAAGATCTGTTATTTTCAGCTCGGGGTCGAGGAATCTTTTATTCACTTCCAGAAGTTTGATCAGATTGTTCTTTAGCTTAATATTTTTCGGATTTTCATTTTCTTCCGGGCATTCAGTTTCTTCGTCCTCATTAAAAGTGTTGACAGTAAAATTCTGATTATTCCCCAGAATCCCGATTATAAAAAACATTGTGCTGAATATAAATGCGGGGAAAGCCAGCATCGAATTATTATCAATGAAAAGGCCGCGGCCTAAAATATTTGCAACAGAGCTTGCGCATGAAGTGATTAAAAATGAAATACTCAGCATTTTGACCCATATAAGTTCTCTTCCCTGCATGTTAGAATAAAAATTTGCTATCCGTTTATTATGTCTGGTTGCAAGTATATATCCTAAAATCAAATAGATAATAGTTTGAAATCCAAAAATTATCCTGCTGAGATAAAAGATTACAGACATGAGTTTTAAAGCGGATGAGGCGCCAAAACCGGGCATACCGTACTCTTTTAAAACAATTTCATAGTAATGGACCTTCTCCTCATGAGTTAAAGTGAGAGAAATAATTAATAGCGAGGAAGACAGTATAATAGCAGGTAAAAAATGAGTTATATAATTTTTTTTTAATTTTACGTCACATGTCAGCAGGCGTATGTAGATATAATACATAGGGTATACTGACAGGCTGGTCAGATTATACAGCCAGTCTGTTTTAATATATACATCCATTGTCGTTAAAAAAAACAGAGCATGACAGCCATATAAAGTTGCTGTCACTATCATAAATATACCCAGCCAGTAGCGTGCCTTATTCTTTGAGAATTCAGAAGTTATAAAAACCAATCCCCAAAAAAGAGGAATAAATACAGGTGTTAATACAATTACCTCTCTTAATAAAAAACCAATATTATCAAAATTATGCATTTTGACTTACAAGTTTTACAACTTAAAGACTTAAGCTAAATCGTCCATTATTTTTATACATACAAATATATAATTTGAATTAATTAAACTCATAATAATTAAACTTTTTTAGTATGACCTGGTCTAAAATATGTTATAACCTGAATTATGTGTGCAATACTTTCATTATCACCATTAAAAAAATGGGTGAGATCAGTGATCATACCTCTCCGGCCAGGACTGATGATACCAGGCAAGTGGGTTATGTATGAATATTATTGTGAACAGGATAATGAACTGCTGCATATAAAAGAGGATCAGCTGCTGCGGAAAAAGTTATTTTGGGAAATAGAATTCGAAAGCGATGGGATTTTCAGGCAAAGATCTAATATCCCGGTCAAATTTTTTGAAAATGAGAAAGATTATCGCTGGAGCCTTTCTGGAAATTTTATAAATATTTGCAGTTTAGTCCCGGATCATAAGGAGGTATTCCAGTTTGCCCTGGTTAAAGATCAGATGAGATTGCTTCAGAAAACAAGATCAGGGAGCATTGTTTTTTTTGGATTCTTTAAAAAACAGCCGTTTTAGTCGTTAAATATTATAAATTTGAAACCGGAATTATTTTATATGATTCGAATTAAATATTTTCAAAGGTATCATATGGAACCCGCATATGTTTTATTCATAACCTTATGTGATTTACAATTATGCTCGTTTCATGAAGTTTTAAACAAATAAATTTTTTTATCATGTCAAAGTCTGGTCTGTTTTTTTTAATTTTTATGGCATTTTCTCTCCTCCTTCAGGCACAAACCAATGATGGTATGCTTAGGATGGACGAGTTCAGGAGTTCAAAAAAACGGGATAATATCATTATCCCTGATGTCGTGGGTTATCATACGCTGAAATGTGATTTTCATATGCATACAATGTTTTCTGACGGACTCGTCTGGCCAACTGTTAGGGTGCAGGAGGTATGGAAGGAAGGGCTTGATGTTATGGCTATTACCGATCATATAGAGTATCAGCCGCATTCAAAAGATGTTATTGTCAATCACAACCGGCCTTACGAACTTGCTAAAGATATGGCGGCGGAGAATAATATTATTTTTATAAAAGGCACTGAAATTACCCGTGCAACACCTCCCGGACATTTTAACGCACTATTCATAGGTGATGCCTCCGGATATGTTGAAGAAAGGGATGACAATTCTAAAGATAAAGTAGCGATTTCTAAAGCTGTGGAACAAAATGCTTTTATTTTCTGGAATCATCCCGGATGGAAAGTTAACCAGATCGAAGGTTCCTACGAGTGGATCGATTTTGTGGATAGGTTGTATAAGGAGAAATCAGTTCATGGAATTGAGGTTTTTAATGGTTTCGGATTTCACAAGAAGGCACTTGACTGGTGCGTGGATTATGATCTTACTGTGATGGGAACTACAGATGTGCATAATATTATTGGTTATGATTATAATTTAGGTGATGTAGTCCACAGAACAATGACCCTCGTTTTCGCAAAAGAAAGAACCGCCGAATCTGTCAGGGAAGCGCTGGAGGCCGGACGTACTGTCGCATGGGCAAGTAAATATATTGCCGGTAAGGAGGAGCATGTAAAAAATTTATTTCATGCCTGCATTGAGGTCACTCCTGCTTTTCATTCAAAGAATGACCGTAAATATTATGAAGTAAAAAATAACAGTGACATCTATTTTGAAATGAATCTGAAGTCGGGCAACGGCACTTCAGGGATTATTCTGTACCCGCGCTCTTCACAAATCATAACTGCCGGTGAAGATCAGCAAAATTTATCCTATGAGGTCAGTAATGCATATATCAGAAGCGATAAAAATCTCGTTGTAGACATTCCCTTAAGATAATATTTCCGGTTAGGTCACAACAGGTTGATGTGCTTTTTACAGAACCGTTTTAATGGCATAAAAAAGCCGGCTCATATGAGGGCCGGCTTATAGATTCTTTTAATTGATGGCTTATTTTCCGCAACTGGCGGAGGCAGTTTTTGTTTTGTCTGCACAACCTTCTGACTTGGCTGATTTGTCTGAACAACCTTCGGATTTGGCTTTACTGTCTGACTTGGCTTCTCCTCCGCTGCAGCTTTTTGACTTGCTTTCAGCTTTTACCTCTTTTGCTTTTTTAGCCTCTTCATTACTGACTTCAGCTGTCGCATTCTGATCGTTTTCTGCAACTACTGTTACTTTTGATTCTTCGGAATTTACCGCTCTGACATTTGCTGTTGATACCGATATTCCGTAAACCATAATAAATGTAAAAATAAATAATAGCTTTTTCATCTGTTTAAAATTTTATAATTACTTGTAAATAAATTAATTAAAAATTTGAGAACATATGGAACCGTTCGTTCCTCACTCTCACATATTCTTATTTTAATCATATTTTTTTGTGTTATTTTTTGATTAAAAAAGAACATGTTCGTTTCATCTGTTAAAAATTTTAAGTGTTGTCAATTAATACCTTTTCTCTGTTACCAATTTCAATTCAATATTAAAAACAATTTTAATATAATCCAAAAAAATATTAATATATTTTTATCCTCAAATATTGATAATATATATATGATGTTGATTTACAGATTATAATTACAAGATAAAAAAATAATAACTTAATGAATATATTTACAACTACATAAGATTTGATAAAATCTTTGAACCCGGTGTTCGAAAATATTTAAGAATAATATTTACATGCACCTCACTGCTTTCGGTCTTAACTCTTCTACAAGCTTTCTATTACTGGTGTTGTCTTCTCTTACGTCTGCAATGGAATTTATATTGTTATCTGTTTTTTTTACTTAACAAATATCATTATATCCGGTTTTAATTCTGAAAGTGATTATTTTTGACGGTTTTGAATTCAGGCAGTTTAGTAAATAACATGTACTTTAACAGACTGGAGTTATCATGTAAAAAAAATGATTGCAAAGCACATTTAAGTCAGGAGCGAATCTTAATATTCTTAACAGCTATAAAATAAAATGACAAAGTATAACCTTATAACGATACTCGGACCAACGGCAACAGGTAAAACCCGTCTGGCTGCCATGCTTGCCAACCGGACAGACGGTGAGATTATTTCAGCTGATTCCAGGCAGGTTTATCGCAGAATGGATATTGGGACCGGTAAAGATTACAGCGATTATCTTGTCGGCGGGAATGAAATACCTTGTCACCTTCTCGATATTGAAGACCCCGGAAATCATTATAATGTTTATAGATTTCAAACGGATTTTATTGAGGCGTATAAAGATATTGTGGCAAGAGATAAGATGCCGGTTTTATGCGGGGGGTCGGGATTATACCTGGAAGCAGTACTGAAAAATTATAAACTGATAACTGTCCCGCCGGATAAAGAGCTCAGACAGAAGCTAAGGGGAAAAACGCTTGACGAGCTGACTGCTATTTTATGGGAGTTAAAACCCGGATTACATAATAAAACGGATATCGAAACTGAAAGAAGAGCGCTGCGGGCAATTGAAATAGAGCTTTATTATAAGAATAATCCAATGCTTGAAACAGATATGCCTGCAATTAATAGTCTGAATATAGGTCTGATGTTTGACAGGGAAACCCGCAGAAAACGGATTTCAGAAAGATTACAACAGCGTATTGAGCTGGGAATGATAGGGGAGGTAAAGAAACTCCTTGACTCAGGATTGACACCACAGCAACTTATATATTATGGCCTGGAATATAAATATATCACTCTTTACATTACCGGTGAACTTACTTATGACGAGATGACTTCCAGACTGGAAACAGCTATTCATCAGTTTGCTAAAAGACAGATGACATGGTTCAGGGGTATGATAAAGAGGGGTATTGATATTAATTGGATTGACGGGAATCTTTCTACAGATGAAAAAATTGAAAAAATTCTTGAATTGTTTTAAAGCTAATATTAGTTTAATTGATTACCTCTTAACTTTTTCTGCAAATTTATTGTCAGGTTTTGAAATGCAATCATATTTAACCAATTTTACAACAAATTTAATTTTGTTATATGGGTAATATAATAATTAAAACGCCCCGACAGATTGACGGGATTAGGGAGAGTTGCAGGTTGGCTGCAGAGACTCTTGATTATGCGGGACAATTTGTTAAAGAAGGTGTTACCACCGAATTCATTGATCACAAAATAGAAGAGTTTATTCTTAACCATGACGCCCTGCCTGCTCCAAAAGGTTACAATGGCTTTCCCAAAGCAAGCTGTATATCACTTAATGAAGTAGTATGCCACGGAATACCTTCTGACGATATTGTTATTAAAGAGGGAGATATACTGAATATTGATATTACAACTATTTTGAATGGCTTTTATGGTGACACTTCCCGGATGTTTGCCGTAGGAGTGGTAAATAATACGGCAAGACAACTTATTGATGTGAGCAGACATTGCCTCAACCTTGGAATTCAACAGGTTTTTCCGGGAAATTATTTTGGAAACATCGGGTTTGTTATCAGCAGGTATGCTAAATCACAGGGATTTAGCGTGGTTTATGAATTTTGCGGACATGGTGTGGGGATCGAATTTCATGAAGAGCCCCAGGTAGACCATACTTCAAGAAGAAACCGAGGAAACATTATGAAGACGGGTATGATCTTTACAATAGAACCAATGATAAACCAGGGAAAACCGGCAACCAGGATAGATAAAACCGACGGGTGGACAGCCAGGACAATAGACAATAAGCTGTCGGCACAGTTTGAACATACGGTACTTGTAACATCTACAGGATATGAAGTTTTAACAGATATCCATAATGAGTATGACATTACATGAATGTTTTGTTCATCTTTAAGCCGGCTGATTTAGAAATTAATCGAATATTGTACAGAGTGTAAATATGTTAAAATGATGATTTTCATCCCATAGCTTTAAATTAACAATTATAATGAGATGAGAACAGAATATTTTATCTTTATCCCCGCTAAATAAAGTTATTATGTCACTTGTTATTGAAGAAAAGGATCTTGAAAAATTTATAATGGTAGGCGACAGAGTACTTGTAAAACCAAAAGTACCAACAAGTAAAACTAAATCAGGGTTATATCTTCCTCCTACTGTTCAGGAAGGAGAGAAAGTACATAGCGGATACATCGTTAAAGTCGGACCAGGTTATCCGATTCCTGCTGTCAATGAGGAAGATGAAGCCTGGAAGCAGAAACAGGATAACGTTAAATATGTTCCGCTTCAGGCTAAAAGAGGGGATCTTGCTGTTTACCTGAATAAAAGTGGTTTTGAAATTGAATTCAATAAGGAGAAATATATAATACTTCCACATTCAGCTATCCTGATGATAATCAGGGACGAGAACCTTTTAGCATAGTCTCGCGGCAGGCATTGTATATGCCGTCAAATAAGTTCTTGATATCCCCGGATGCTACAGAAGAAAAAGCAAGGCGGAGAACATTGTCGAGACTTATGGTGCCAATATTGTATTTTTGAATAAGCAGCTGGCGAACCTCTTCACTGTTGAGGCCTTCCGTTAGCCTGATACACATGAAATATCCTGAATTATAAGGAAGAGCGGTAAAGTACTCTTTATATTTATCATCTTTAAGGGTTTCGTTTATAATATCATACCGTTGCTTCATTATTTTAAATTTATTCATTTTCTGAGCTGCATATTCACCGCTGTCATATGCTGATAACAAAAGTGACTGCGACAGATTGGAAGCATTGGAAATGTTACCCCTTATGGCTCCTGCGGTTTTAGATTCAAGAGAACTGTATAATTCACCGGTGCCTCCCCGGATGCCATAAGTAATGAATCCTACCCTGAATCCCCATACATAGTCCTCTTTCGTGGGACCGTCGATTTTTACGGCGAGTATATTTTTATGCAGATTGGCAAGCGGGGCAAAAATACTCTCTGTCGCTATCCCCTCTTCATAAACCAATCCGAAGTATGCATCATCGATTAAAGTAATAATTTTATTTCCTTTTTCGGCTGACTGATACAATATCTCAACAATAGCATCGGATTCAGATTTTGCCGGAGTATAGCCTGAGGGATTATTTGGAAAGTTAAGCATGACTATTTTTTTTCCTGACTTTGCTGAATTAAGCCTGGACCCGAAAGATTCCAGATCAAATTTTCCGTTTTTAAACAGATTGAACTTATTGAATTTTGCACCGTAGGCATTGGATAGTATTAAGTTATAGTTACCCCAGTAAAGTGAAGGCATGATGATCTCATCGTCAGGGTCGACAAATAAATAGCCTGTCATGCTGATACCATGTGTTAATGCGCAGGTTACTACAGGAAGGCTTATCTCATTTTTTTCCAGGGAAGGATTTTTTTCATATATCATGCTTTTCCATTTGGAACGCAAATCGGGGCGTCCAAAGCTGGGAGCATAAGGAAAAATCAGAGAAGGGTCAAGATCAACTTTTGAAGCAATCGAATTAAGACGCATTGGTGTGCCGTCATCTTCCACAGCTGCACCTATGGTGGCATTAATCTTAGTGCCTTTGGCCTCTGCTGTTTGTCCAAGAATGCCTTTCCTCGGGAAAAATATATTTTTTCCCTTTTCTGAAAGCAAATCGAATACATTGTGGTTTGCAGTCTTAATAATATTATTGAGTTCTTCAGCTTGTGGATTCATAATTAAAATTTTGAATATTTAGTATTTTAGCAATTGTTGTAATAATTGGCCGCAATATAAGCAATAGGGAGATAATAGTTGAGGTTTGTTGACAAAATGAAGTGTTTTTTTATATTTTGCTAACATATACCTTTTGTGAATAATTCAAAAAAAATATTTCTTACAGTTCATTTTTTATTATTAAAGTGCATTTAAAGCGCCGGCAATTATAAAAAAGCCTGTCACGGCAAAAAATGCAGAAATGATGGTCAGATAAGATTTCCATTTACTCTCTTTCAGCTCAAATATCAGAGCAGGTACAGCAGTCAGTCCGGAGAATAAAAAAAAGATATATGCAGGAAACAACCGGGCAGGAAATGGCAAATCACCCGCGATGTTTTCATCCATCTCCTCACTTATGATCTCTTCCGGGGTTAAATACCTGTGTGATGAGAAGTACCCCCTGTTAATGGCCCATGCGGCAAATAATCCGAGTATGATTAAAATAACTATTCCTGTAAGTCTGAAAACTTTTTTTTTCTCAACATTGCCGTAGACATATGCAATAATACCGGCGAAAACAATCCATTGAGGTAAAGTATAAATAAACTGTTCAGGATTCATCGTTTCAATTTTCAGCAAAATTGATAATTTTTTTCAAACAATAAAAGGTTTGTGCGAGTCATCCATTTATTTTATTTTTGATGCCAAATTAATATGCCTGTCTGTGAAAAAATTAGATATAAATCCAAACGCTAAAGCATTGATTTTTGATCTTGATGGTACTTTAGCCGACACAATGCCTGTTCATTTTATGGCCTATAAAAACATTCTGATAAATTATGGAATTGTCTTTACTCCTGAGTTATTTGCTACTTTGGCCGGCATCCCTGCTGTTGAGACAATCCGGAAGCTGAATGTTATGTTTGGGACTAACATGGATGCGGAGGAAACAGGACTTCAAAAAGAGAGGGAGTATGAAAAGATAATGCATAAGATGGAACCTGTGAACCCGGTAGTTGACCTTGTAAGAAGATATTATGGGAAACTCCCGATGTCAGTGGGTACCGGCGGGTCTAAAAGATTAGCATGGAGAACTCTGGAAATTTTGGAGTTGGATAAATATTTCGATATATTGATAGCGACCGAAGATGTTAAACGATCAAAACCTCACCCTGAAACATTTTTGAAATGTGCCGGGGAGATGGGTGTGGAACCTTCAGCTTGTCATGTGTTTGAAGATGGAGAGCCCGGTATTAAAGCTGCTGTTGCTGCCGGTATGATGTACACTTTGGTGACCGACTATTATGAAGTTACTATAGGGAAAGAGATATAATGCATGATATTTTCAGGTTACAGTAAAAAACAGTAGAATTTATCAGGTTTCTTATGGAGTTTAAAGTCATATCAGATTATAAGCCGACAGGTGACCAGCCCGAGGCAATCAGACAGCTTTCTGAATCGGTTTTAGAAGGTGAGAAATATCAGACACTGTTAGGCGTAACCGGGTCAGGGAAAACTTTTACCATGGCAAATGTAATTGAGAAAATTCAGCGGCCAACACTGATCTTCAGTCATAATAAAACACTTGCTGCCCAGCTTTACGGAGAGATGAAACAGTTTTTTCCTGATAATCTGGTGGAGTATTTTGTTTCATATTACGATTATTACCAGCCAGAGGCTTACCTGCCTTCCTCTGATACTTATATTGAAAAGGACCTTTCAATAAATAAGGATATAGAAAAGCTCAGGTTAAGCGCTACTTCGGCTTTGCTGTCAGGTAGAAGAGATGTTGTGGTTGTCTCTTCTGTATCCTGCCTTTATGGCATTGGTAATCCTGAAGATTTTCATGCTAATGTTACATCAGTCACAGCAGGTGATTCTGTTTCAAGGAATTATATACTAAGGAAACTGGTTGATGCACTATATTCCAGAAGTGAAGTTGATTTTCAGCGTGGGAATTTTCGGGTTAAAGGTGATACAGTAGATATATTCCCGGCCTATTCTGATACTGGTGTAAGAATTATTTTTTGGGGCGATGAGATTGAAAAAATATATTTATTTGATCCTCTGACAGGGCATGAACTGGAACAGTTAAATGAAGCGGTCATTTACCCGGCAAATATATTTGTGACTACCAAATCGAGGATGACTTCAGCCATCAGACAGATACAGGATGACCTGGTTGCACAAATTGATTATTTTATCGGGACAGGCAGGCAGCAGGAAGCAAAGCGAATAAAAGAGAGGGTAGAGTATGACCTTGAGATGATGCGTGAGTTGGGATATTGTCCCGGAATTGAAAATTACTCAAGGTATTTTGACGGCCGCTTGCCGGGTACAAGGCCTTTCTGCCTTTTGGATTACTTTCCTGATGATTTTTTATGTATTATTGATGAAAGTCATGCCACAATACCTCAGATAAGGGCCATGTACGGAGGAGATAATTCAAGGAAAGTGACCCTGGTTGAATATGGATTCCGTTTACCCGCTGCCATTGATAACCGGCCATTAAAGTTTGAGGAGTTTGAAAGCCTTGTTAACCAGATAGTTTTTGTAAGCGCAACACCTGCTGACTATGAGCTTGCTAAATGTGGGGGAGTTGTTGTTGAACAGATAATTCGGCCCACAGGCCTTCCTGACCCGGTTATAGATGTGAGGCCGGCATCTAACCAGGTTGATGATCTTATGAACGAAATTCATTTGAGAGTTGCAAAAAAAGAGAGAGTACTGGTTACAACACTTACCAAAAGAATGGCCGAGGAACTTTCTAAATACCTTCTGAACATTGAGATCAAAGCACGTTATATCCATTCAGATGTTGATACACTTGAAAGAGTAGAACTATTAGAGCAACTGAGAAGGGGAGATTTTGATGTTTTGGTAGGTATAAATCTCTTGCGTGAAGGACTTGACCTTCCTGAGGTATCATTGGTTGCTATTTTAGATGCAGATAAAGAGGGATTCCTTCGTTCAGAAAGATCATTGACTCAAACAGCCGGCCGTGCTGCCCGTAACCTGAACGGTATGGTGATAATGTATGCTGACAAGATAACCCAATCTATGCAGCGAACGATTGATGCAACTGACTACAGAAGAAATAAACAGCTGGAATATAATGCTGAGTACAATATTATACCTAAAGCAATAATAAAGCCAACCCGCGAAATTATCGGGTATCAGTTTAGGAGCAGCAAGAAGGCTGATGAATACGAAAGAACAGTAACGGCGGACATTGCGGCAGATCCGGTTATTAAATATATGGGTGTTGATGCCCTCATAAAAGCTTTTGAAAATACAAAAAGAGAGATGAAAGAGGCTGCTAAAGAACTCGATTTTATTGAAGCTGCCAGGTTGAGAGATGAAATGTATGCTTTGGAAAAATTAATTAAGGAAAAAGAAAGACCTGCACAGTAAATGAAAACTCAGGATAATAAAATATATTTTTATTTGTTAAAGTAATATGAAACGAACATTAACTTTTTTAAACAAAAATTTTATCTCATCAATATTAATAATTTTCAAAAGCATGAGATAGAACTCATCAAAGAGATGCTTAACATTTAGAAGAAATAATGCATGACTCGTTTCATAAAAGCAAATGTTTAAAAAAGTTTTT